>CANIID010000007.1 GCA_947467315.1 Betaproteobacteria bacterium
CTTACGCGAAGGGGATCAAAATCTCTGACGAGGAACACGCCGCTCTTGCCATCGAGCGCGATGCGTTTCACGGCGAATGGAATTACCGCTTGCCGCCGCGAATGATTGCGGCCGAATGAATCCGTTCATGTTATTATTGCTTGATTCCTTACCGAAAAATGGCAGCCGCACAGCTACAAGGTGAATCGCTTTTCGGAATGGCATTTGGCGGACGGCATCCAGGTGCCGCCGAATATGCACATGCACCCCTCGCTGGCGATGGCAAAGTCGATCTCGGCAGCGGCGTGAAGAAAACATGAAGAAACTATTTCACGCAGTCATCGTGGCGTGCGCCTGTGCACAGGCATCACTGGCGGTTGCACAAGCCTATCCGGCCCGTGCGATACGCATGGTGGTGGCGCTCGCGCCCGGCGGCGGCACTGATGTCACTGGACGCATCGTGTCACAAAAGCTGGCGGAACAACTGGGCGTGCCGGTGGTGGTGGAAAATCGCCCCGGCGCGGGCACCATCATCGGCACCGAGGTGGTGGCGAAATCCGCGCCCGACGGTTATACGCTGATGACTTCATCGCCGGAGTTGTCGATCAACCCCAGTCTGCAAGCGAAACTGCCGTACGACACCGTAAAGGATTTTGTCGCCATCGCGCAGCTCACGACAGGGCAGTATTTTTTGTCCACGCATCCGAGCGTGCCGGTCAAAAACGTCAAAGAGTTGATTGCATTGGCCAAGGCGAAAGTAGGGCGCGTCACCTACGGTTCGTCGGGCAACGGCAGCGCCAACCACCTCGGCGGGGTGTTGTTTCAACACATGACAGGTACCACGCTGGTGCATGTGCCATACAAGAGTTCGGGGCAATCCTCGACGGCCTTGATGAGCGGTGAAATTGATTTACTGATCAGTAGCACCAGCGCGGCGATCAACCCGATTAAAAGTGGACGCCTGCGCGGCATCGCAGTCACAGGTCCGAAGCGCTTGCCGCAGACGCCGGAAATCCCCACCGTATCCGAATCCGGCGTGCCAGGCTTCGAAGTCACCGGCTGGTACATGATGCTTGCCCCGGCGGGGGTGCCGCGCGACATCATTACCAGGCTCAACAGCGAAATTGTCAAGGCCGTGCATAGCCCTACGATCAAGGATCGCTTCGCCGCTCTGGGCACCGAACCCGTGGGCAATTCGCCGGAAGCGTGCGGTGAGTTTTTGCGCGCGGAAATTGCAAAGTGGACGAAGGTGGTGCGGGCGGCGGGGGCGAAGGCGGATTAGTCGTGGCTGAGAGCGGCTATCAATAGACGCAACACCCGCCGAACGATTCCACCCATCCGTTGCGTCGACCGTTTGAATCGGGCACAGATCAGCGTTCGTAGGCGGTAATAGGTATACCGTTTTAAAATCTGTTTGTCCGCCATACACACGCAACCGAGCCGCACATTGTTCCGGCTATCAGACCGGAACTTCAGCGCCTATCCTGGGTAATAACTGCCATGTTGAAAGCCGCTTTTTCCACAGTGCTGATGAGCGCCGCCTTCAATTTGGCGGCGGCGCAGTCTTATCCCGTCAAGCCCATCCGTTTGATTTTTCCGCTCAATCCCGGCTCGTCAAGCAATGACATTCTCGGGCGCGCGCTCGCACAGCGGCTGTCGGACGCGCTGGGCCAATCGCTCGTCGCGGATTACCGACCGGGTGCCGCGGGGGCGTTGGGAGCTGGTATCGCCGCGAAGTCGGCGCCGGACGGCTATACCTTGCTCATTGGCTACACCAGTTCAATCATGATCAGTCCAACGCTGCTAGCGAGTGGAGGGGGAGGGGGCATGGGCTTCAACCCGGTTACCGACCTCGCGCCGATTTCACGCTTCGCAGTGGTCCCCTATATCGCGGTGGTGCATCCTTCAGTACCGGCAACCGATCTCGCGTCGCTGGTTGCCCTCGCCAAGCGGCGGCCGGGGCAGCTCAATTTTGCATCCGCCGGCACGGGCGGCCTGCCGCATCTGGCCGCGGAATTATTCAAGCTGAGCACCGGCATCGACATTGTGCATGTGCCCTACCGAAGCGCGGCGACAGCCCACACCGATTTGCTCGGCGGCCACGTGCAGATGGAATTCACCGGCATCAGTGGCGTGGCGCCCTCCATCAAAGCCGGCAGATTGCGCGCGCTGGCGGTCACCACGGCGCGACGGTCGGCGTTATTGCCCGACGTGGTGACGGCCGGCGAAGCCGGTTTTCCGGCGCTGGATGTGAGTTCCAGCCTCGGCCTGCTGGCCCCC
Source organism: Betaproteobacteria bacterium (assembly GCA_947467315.1). Lineage (GTDB taxonomy): Bacteria > Pseudomonadota > Gammaproteobacteria > Burkholderiales > SG8-41 > UBA5216. The sequence goes on from CANIID010000007.1 coordinate 2,260, forward strand.
GCCAATACACCGTCGCCCGTCGTGCGCCGCCTGCATGACGAGATTGCCAATATCGTCAACAGCGCTGACATGAAAAGCTTCATCCTCCGGCAAGGCGCGGAGCCAGCGCTGATGGATACTGCGGGGTTCGACGCCCATATCAAGGCAGAGATTTCGAAATGGGCGCGCGTTATCAAGGCCACGGGCGTCAAACCGGATTAGGAAATAATTCAATGGAGAATGCAACTATGTCCCAATATGAAGTCGTCTACCCGCTGGGCAGGCGTGTGCGGCAGACGCGGGTGCGCGCGGTACGTCCGCTTTCGCTGGATGGCGTGACCATTGGAGAGCTTTCCAATGGCAAATTCGACAGCGGATTTGTGTTCGAGTCGATCGAGAAATCGATTCTGAAGCGCATTCCGACTGCGAAGTTTGTATCGCACGCGAAATTTGGCGATACCTACGGGCCGCAAGAGTCCGAGGTGATTCGTGATCTGCCGGACAAGCTCAAGCGACATGGCGTGAATGTCGTCATTTCAGGCATGGCGGGTTGAGGGAGTTGCACCGCCGCGAGTTCGCGTGCCAGTGTAGCTGCCGAAAATGCCGGCGTACCCACAGTCACGATCGCCATCGATAACGGCTTTACGAAATCCGTCAAGGCCATCGGCAAACAGGCCGGTGTCGATCTGCGCGTGGCGACGTATCCTGGCGTAATTTCCACCCATGAACGCAACACCATAGCCCGGAACATCGAGGCCAGCCTCGTGGATCAAATCGTGCGGCAGTTGACGTCGGCGGATAGCGCGGGCGACAGTGTGGCGGACGATGCAGACCCCGACTGTCGCGACATCGCGTTCACCGGCACCTTCGAAGCGGTTAATGAATACTTCCAGCGCCAGCAATGGAGCGACGGCCTGCCCATCGTGCCGCCGACGCTGGAAAAGATCGACACGTTTCTGCAATTCACGGATCGCGCGGCGGATGACGTGTTGGGCATACTGCATCCCAGCCTTGCGGCAGCCTCGGTGTGGAACGTGGCGGTGATCGGCGTGATGGCCGGATGCCGCCCGCAGTACATGCCCGTGTTGCTCGCCATCGCGGAGGCCATGGCGGATCCCGAGTACGGTCTCAAGCACGGCGGCAGCACGCCGGGCTGGGAAGCGCTGATCATCGTCAATGGCCCGATTCGCGACCAGATCGGATTGGATCACGGACAAGGCGCCCAGCGTCCAGGCAATCAGGCGAATACCAGCATTGGACGCTTTTACCGGCTGTTCGCGCGAAACGTGCCGCGATTTCTGCCGGGATCAACCGACATGGCAACCTTTGGTCAAATGTTCAGGGCCGTCCTTGCGGAAGACGAGCCGGCCTGTGCTGACATGGGGTGGGCGCCGTTGCATGTGACACGCGGATTTAAGCCCGAGGACAGCGTGGTAACCCTTACCTCGGTGCGGACAACGAGCGACCCATTTACCACTGCAGGCGAATCCGCGGAGCGGCACCTCGACTACATCGTTGACTGGGTAAAGCGCATGATCGAGCCGTATCAAAGCTCGCGCGGCTACGTGGAGACACACGTCTTGCAGCTCACCCCTGTCATTGCCGCGTTACTGGCCAAGGCCGGCTATACGAAACAGGACGTTGCCAACTATCTGACCAAGCACGCCGTCGTTCCCGCGCATTACTACGAATGGAGCATGATGCAGGCCGACCATCATCCGCCCGGCGCCACACTCGCCGGCCTGGTCGAAAAGGGCGAGCTGCCGAAGGCGTGGCATCTTTCCGATGACCCCAACCGCATGGTGCCGCTGTTGTTGCCGCAGACGCAATGGCTGATCGTCGTTGCGGGCGACCCCTTGCGGAACCGATCCTGCATTTACCGGCAAAATTTCAAGCAAGGCTACGCCACGAGCAAGCAGGTGCAATTACCCGCACATTGAGCAATGGACGCGTTAGCGAAGGCGGCACTGCCGAGGCCGCGTCCTCGGACATGTTGTGGTCCGCTTTCGGACGTCAACTGGGCATTGATGCAGGGATCTCCGTTGGCGGCTCCGCGGCCTTATGTGGAGATTCGCATAACGCCGACAAGCCGAATATCACAGCGAACTGCGAACAGCGTCTTCACTGCAGATAGCTGCTTTTTATGACTACGAAGGTTGAGCGGCCCGACAACACCGCGCTTCACTCAACTTGAAATCAAGCAGCGGTTGTCGTTAGCAACTCAGTCGGGCAGCGACGCTGTCCTTTGTTAACCCAACGCCGAGTTAAAAGCCCCGCCGTCCAGCAGCAAGTTCTGCCCGACGATGAACCCCGACGATGCCGCGCACAGAAACGCGCACGCCTCGCCGAATTCAAACGGATTGCCGGGCCGTCCTGTCGGCGAGTTCTTGAAATGTTCGGCGATGAACTCGTCCACGGGCACGCCGGCTTTTTTTGCGGCGTCCATGCGGCCTGAGCGCAGGCGGTCGGTGAGGAACGGGCCGGGCAGCAGGCCGTTGATCGTTACATTATGTCGCGCGACCTGCCGAGCGAGTCCGCCGACGAAGCCGGTGAGTCCGGCGCGCGCGCCGTTGGACATGCCGAGTTCCGCTATCGGCGACTTCACCGAGCTGGAGGTGATGTTGACGATGCGGCCGAATTTGCGCGCGACCATGCCATCGACCACGGCTTTGATGAGCATGATGGGGGTGACCATATTGCCGTTCACCGCTTTCATCCAGTCGGCTTCGTTCCACTCGCGAAAATCGCCGCGCGGCGGGCCGCCGGCATTATTCACCAGGATGTCCGGGTTGGGGCAGGCGGCCAGCACTTGCGCGCGGCCTTCCGGCGTGGTGATGTCGCAGGCCACGGCGGTGACGGCGCGCCCGGTCGCCGCGCGAATGTCGGCGGCGGTGGCTTCGAGTTCGCTCGCGGTGCGCGAATTGATCACGAGGTCAACGCCGTTCTTCGCCAGCGCCATCGCACACGCGCGCCCCAGCCCTTTGCTGGCGGCGCAGACGATGGCCTTTTTGTCCTTGATGCCTAAATCCATGATTGCAGTCCTTAATGGTCGGTGGTTAGGGTTACGCCCGCGCTAACGCTTCGCGCATGCGTTGCGGCGTAATCGGCACTTTGCGCATGCGAATACCGGTGGCGTCGAAGATCGCATTGGCAATCGCGGCCGGCACGGTGCGATGCGAGGGTTCGCCCGCGCCTTGCGGCGACATTTCCGGGCGGTCAATCAGCGCGATCTCGATGCTCTCCGGCGTATCCGCTAATTCGAGAATGGGGTAGGTCGCCCAATCTACGCTAAGCACTTGATTTTGATCGAATTTTACTTCCTCCAACAACGTGCGTGAGATGGCCTGCACGATGTTGCCTTCGATCACGGTGAGGATGGTGCCAGGGTTGATGATCTGGCCGCAGTCGTGCGCGCACCAAAATTTTTTCGCCCACACGCGGCCGGTTTTGCGCTCGACTTCGACTTCGGCGACGAGCGCCACTACGGTGCCGTTGCGTTCGGTGTAGGCAAAGCCGCGCCCGCGCATCAGGTTGCCTTTGCCGCGGCTGCCGCGTTCATTGGATTTCCAGTTCGCTTTTTGCGCGGCGGCTTTGATTACCGCCACGTCGCGTTCGCGCGTCAGGTACTTCAAACGAAACGCCACCGGATCGGCGTTGGCGGCAGCAGCCACTTCATCGATAAACGATTCGCTGGCGAAATGCGTTTCGGGGCCGAGCGGATCGCGAAAATGCCCGGTACGCAGCGGCGAGCCGCGTTCGAGCATCGCGGGGATGGTCTCCCAGCCGCAGCGCTTGTTTTCAAAGGTGTAGGCCTCGGCGGGTATCTGAAAGATCAGCGTACCCTTGGGCGCAAAGCGCGTGAACTGGCCAGCGAGCGTGTCTTTCGGGTCGGCCTCGGTGGTTGCCACATCCTGCCGCGTAAAACCTTTGGCAAAAAAGTCATAGGCCGCCACGTTGCCGGCCGCGTCCAGCGCGGCGCGACCACGGTAGACCCCGGCGGGGCCTTTCGGATCCCACGCCGTCGCGTCGTGGCGCATGTATTGCAGGCGCACCGGTTTGCCGATGGCTTTGGAAATCAGCGCCGCGTCAGCGGCGCAGTCGCCCGCTTCGTTGCGGCCATACGAGCCGGGGCCGGGCACCCAGGTCGAGCGCATTTTTTCGAGGGGAATGCCGGTGATGCGCGCGCAGCCCGAGCGCCCGTAATGCGGTTTTTGCGAGCCGGTCCATAGGCGCGGCGTGTCGCCATTCATATCCGCGATGGCGCACGCCGGGCCCATGCTGGCATGCGATTGCAGCGGCCATTCGTACTCGGCCACAATGGTTTTGGCGGCGGTCTTGAATGCCTCATCGACATCACCGCGATTCACCGGCGTTTCTTTTTTGGTGAAGGATGCCTTGCGGATGTAATCGTGCAGCGTCGCCATCGGCGGAAACGGATTGCATTGCGGCGACCATTTCACCTTGAGCGCTTCCGAGGCGCGCACCGCATCCCATTCCTTGTCCGCAACCACGGCAAGGAAATTTTGCTCGCGCACCACGCGCGCGCTCGCGATATGCTTGATCGAGTTTTCGTCCACTGCCACCAGCGCGCAGCCCGCGTTCAGCGGACGTACCACGCGTGCGTGCACCATGCCCGGCACCGTGATGTCGGTAATGAATTTCTGCCGCCCCATGACTTTTTCAGTGATGACGGCCTGCGGGAACGGCTTACCGACAACCTTGTATTCCGACGGTTTTTTAAGCGTGGCCTTGCCCTGCACCTTGAGCGGATTGCCGTACTGCTTGTTCCATTCGAGCTTGTGATGGAAATACTGGCCGCCGATCAGATCGCTATAGGTGATGCGCTGCGAACCTGACATCACTACACCGTTCTCCACGCGCAGTTGATCCGCAGCTACGCCCAGCTTCTGCGCCGCGCGCTCGACCAGCACACGTCGCGCCTCGGCGGCGGCATTGCGCAACGCCATGCCGCCCATCTGCAAACCGGTGCTGCCCGACGCGCCGCCCTGGTTGCAGGTGAGCGCAGTGTCGCCCATGATGACGTTCACGCGCTCGAAGGCGAGATCGAGTTCTTCCGCCACGATCTGCTGCACGGCGACATCGACGCCTTGGCCCATGTCCATCTTGCCGAAGTAGGCGGTGGCATTGCCGTTGGGCAATATCGCGATCCACGAATCGAGTTCGTCGGGCAATAAAGGCGGCTTGCCGCTGGGCGATTGAGACAACGCGGATTCGATCGAGCCGGGCAGGGCGATGCTGATGACCAGCGCACCGGTGGTTTTGAAAAAATCGCGGCGGGCAATGTTGGAAATCTCATTCATGTTCATGATGGTCTCTCCTTATGCCGATAGGGTTTGTGCAGCCCGCTTGATCGCGCGCATGATCGCCATATGCGTGCCGCAGCGGCATTTGATGCCGGTCATCGCCTGCCGTATCTGCGCATCGGTGGGCTTGGGATTATTTCTCAGAAACGCCGCGGCTGTCATCAGCCAACCCGACAGGCAAAAGCCGCACTGCGGCACACCTTCGTCGATGTAGGCTTGTTGTAACGGATGGGGTTTCTCAGCCGTGCCCAAGCCCGCCAGCGTGGTGACACGCTTGCCCTTGATGAGACTCACCGGCGTGACGCAGGAGCGCATCGGCGCGCCATCGACATGCACCGTGCAGGCGCCGCATTGCGCCTTGCCGCAACCGAACTTGGGATTGGTTAAGCCAAGCTCCGAACGTAAGGCATACAACAGTGGCATTGCCGGTTCGGCTTCCACTGCGACGGATTTGCCATCAACAACGAAACTGAATTTCTCGGCCATGATGCCTCCAGTGGGGACCCATAAAAATTACTTTAAAAACATATGCCTATGTTATTTTCCTGAATGACCTATTGTTCACTGACTTTTTTATTAAATGCAGTAAAAAACTCACCGGCAATTTTTTTCGCTACGCCGTCGATCAAACGCGAGCCGACTTGCGCCAGCTTTCCGCCGATCATCGCGTTGGCGGCGTAGGCCAATTTAGTGCCGCCGTCCTGCGGCGAGAGATGCACGCTGGCTTCGCCCTTGGCGAAACCGGCAACACCGCCCGCGCCCTCGAACGCCAGCTTGTACGATGTCGGCGCGACGATATCCGAGAGCGTCATCTTGCCTTTGAATTTCGCGCTGACCGGGCCGACCTTGGCGATCATCACCAGTTGATATTCGTTGTCGCCGGTTTGCTCGATGGATTCGCAGCCGGGAATACAGGCTTTCAAAACCTCGGTGTCGTTGAGCGCTTTCCAGGTGACATCCTGCGATTGCGGGATGATTTGTTCGCCGGTCATTTCCATAATCAGTTTCCGATAGCGTTATTGTTTGAGTTGAATCAATGCGCAATCCCGCGCCATGCGACGCAGCTCATGCGTGGCAGCGACGCGATGTTCACGCACATACACTTCGTGGTTGGCTTCGATTTGATCGAGATGATAGACGTAGTTGACCATCATGCCTGCGCAGTTTTTCAATCCCCGCGCGGAAGTGTCGGCCAGCCAGTTCAAGCGTTCGGCACGCGCGCCGTTGCCGAGATGAAAGCGCGCGACGGGGTCGGCGGGTTCGTCGTCGCGCATGGCGGTGGTCAGGTAGTGGGCGCACAGCGGCAGCAGGATTTTCTGCATCGATTCGGCCAGCGCTGGTTGCTGATGCCAATCGGGCGTGCCCAATGCAAGGATGGCGTCTCGCGCCTCTTGCGTTTTGATCGCGTCGCTATTTTGCGCGAGCCAGGTGGCGAAGCCGGGTATCGGCGAGAGCGTTGAAAACGTTTTGATGCGCGGAAATTCTTCGCCGAGTTTTTGCGCGACCTGCTTGATCAGCAGATTGCCGAATGAAACGCCGCGTAATCCGGGCTGGCAATTGGTGATGGAGTAAAACACGGCAGTGTCGGCTTTTTCCGGCGCGGCCACCGGCGCATCGAGGGCCAGCAGCGGTTGAATCGCGCTGCTGATGCCTTTCACCAAGGCCACTTCGATAAAGATCAGCGGCTCGTCGGGCAGCGCGGGATGAAAAAACGCGAAGCAACGGCGGTCGTTTTGTAATCGCCGGCGCAGATCGCGCCAGCCGGAGATCTCGTGTACTGCTTCGTATTCAATAAGCTTTTCCAGCACGAATGCGGGCGTGTGCCAGTCGATGCGTTGCAGGGTGAGAAATCCGCGATTGAACCATGAGTTAAACAGGCGTCCCAGCACGGCGTCGATCATCTGCCATTCGGGATGTTCGGCAAGGCCCGCGAGCACATGCTTGCGCACATCGATCAGCGCGGCGGTGCCGCCGGGCGTTTGATTCAGGCGCTGGCATAACTTCTGCAAAGGCGGCTCGGCCAGCGCCTGCAGTCGCGCGAGCCGCGCCGGCGATGCTTCGGCGAGATAGTTTTCACATGCCGTGCGCAGCGCTGCCTGATCCGGCGCAAAGCTGGTTACGAGCTGGGTGTAGAAGGCGGGGCGAGCGGACACCGGCAGATCGTGGTACGCATGCAAGGCCTCGTGCGCAACAGCGGCACCGGACACCTCACCGCGATTGGAAAGCAACGCCTGCCACGCCTCAATGGCGCGCCCGGCATGGCGCTCGGCGCGTGCGGCCTCGTTAGGAGGCGGCACAACCGTACGGACCAGGCGCTTAAAGAGAGACGAAACCATACCCCAATGATATCAGGGGTACGTTACAACAGAGATACCGAAACGCTATAGTTTGCCGCCCGCGATAGTGAATTCGACGACGCGCCGGCAGTCCTTGATATGTTGGTGCCCAACGTATTTCATCGCGGCAAAGCCGAGCGACACTGACAGCGCCTGTCCCACCACCGGCACATACTTGCTGACCTGCTTGGTGGTCATGCGCACGCCGACGGTTTTCAGCACCTCGATGGCGATTTCCTTGGTGACGAGTTTGCCGATGAGCATGCCGCCGATGGCGACCGTGGCTTTGTACACCAGCAGTTGCCGGCCCGGACTGAGTTTTTCAATCTGATTCGGCGTCAGGCCAAACTCGCGGTTGATCGCCGGGATGAGCCGCATCACCGCCGCGATGTCCACCGCGATATCCAGGCCCGGCAGCGGCACCAGCGATGCAGCAGAGGCCAGCGCGGCGCGCCGCGTGACGATGGACTTGGCGCGCTTGACGGCTTCGTCCATTTCGATGGGATTGCGCGGCAACACCAGCAGCTCGCCGTAGCGGGTGTTGCCGGCTGCCGCGTCGTGATTGAGTGCGTGCACCACGGGTTAGGTGGAGGTGCCGCCGCTACCGCCACTATCGCCGCCATCCTTCTTTTTGGCAACGAAGCCGTAAATCACCAGCAGCACGATAGCGCCGATCACCGACATGATGAAGCCTGCGTTTTCGCCGTCTTTATACCAACCGATGGCCTGGCCCAGAAACGTCGCGACGAATGCGCCGGCAACGCCGAGGATGGCCGTCATAATAAAGCCGAGATTGTCTTTACCGGGATGCAGGGCGCGGGCAATCAGCCCGGCAGCGAAACCGATGAGTGCGATCCAGAGAAAATGCAGCATGGGGCGCTCCTTTTGAAGTAGTTTGGTTTTCACGACAAACACGCACTCATGGAGAACGTTCCGATTGAACGTGCGTTGACGAATTGTATGGGCTTCGGTGTTACACGTTTGTTGCGTGGTGAAAATATTGAATAGGATATAACTTAAGTATTTGTTTTTAAATGATTAAAAGTTATTCGGCGCTCCTGCTGCTGCGCGCTGCGTGAGCGCACTGATCATGCTGGCACAGCGGGGTGTCGGGTGCAGCTACAGAACCGTCGTGCAATAATCCCGCGATGAAAATCGCCATCCTCAACGACTACCTGCGCCGCTCGCAAACTTCCGCTGACTGGTCGAGCATCGCCAAAACCTGCGACATCACCGTGTTTGACCAGGCGATCGCGCCCGACGCGCTGGCCGCGACGCTGAAGCCCTTTGACATCATCTGCACGTTGCGCGAGCGCACGCCGATTTCGCGCGAGCTGATTGCGCAACTGCCGAATTTGAAAATGATCGCCATCACCGGTCTCTACAACCGCACGCTGGATGTGGCGGCAGCCACTGAGCGCGGCATCGTGGTGTCGTATACCGAGTTGCGCGGCTCGTATCGCAAGGCGACAAGTGAGCTGGCGTGGGGATTAATCCTTGCCGTGGCACGGCACATTCCGTTCGAGGCCAACCAGATGCGTCAGGGTGGCTGGCAGCACACCGCCGGCTTTACGCTGTTCGGACGCACGCTGGGGCTGTTGGGGCTGGGGCGGCAAGGACGCTATATGATTCCGGTGGCCAAAGCGTTCGGCATGGAGGTGATTGCGTGGAGCCAGAATCTCACGGCGGCATTCGCGGCCGAGCACGGCGTGCGGCGCGTAGAGAAAGACAAACTGTTCGCGAAAAGCGATGTGCTCAGCGTGCATCTGGTGCTGGGCGAACGCACGCGCGGCATGGTGGGCGCGCGTGAGCTGGCGCTGATGAAGCCTTCGGCGATTCTGGTCAATACCGCGCGCGGCCCAATTGTGGACGAAGCCGCGCTGATCGAAGCCCTGCGCGAAAAACGCATCGCGGGCGCGGGGCTGGATGTGTTTACGCACGAGCCGCTGGCCGATGATAGTCCGTTGCGCACGCTGCCCAATGCCGTGCTGATGCCGCATCAGGGCCATAACGTGCAGGAGTTTTTCGAGGTCGCGTACGCCGATGTGGTGGAAAACATCAGCGGGTTTCTGAGCGGCACGCCGATGCGCATTTTGACGCCTGAACGTAACGCAAGTAACGTGCAGGTGGTGTAGTTGTTCGTGAATAATGAATAAAAACCTATACTTGCGTATAGTTTTGAGTGTCGCCGCTAGCGCGCTTGCATGCAGCGTTGGCAGCGCGCAACCCGTGCAAACCTACCCGCGCAAACCCATACGTCTCGTCGTCGGCTTTCCCGCTGGCGGCGTTGCGGACGCTTCTGCGCGCCCGGTAGCCACGCACATGGGCAAGTCGCTCGGCGTCACGCTGGTGGTTGAAAACCGCGGCGGCGCGGCCGGCAGCGTGGCGGGGCAGATCGCCGCTCAGGCGCCCGCCGACGGTTACACGCTGTTGTGGTCCAGCCCCGGCGCGCTGACGATCAACCGCATTCTCGAAAAAAATCTGCCCTACAACGCCGACACCGCATTCACGCCTGTAGGCCGTGCGTTCACTTTCTGCAATGCGCTGATCGTGCGGCAGGATTCCGCGCTGATCTCGGTCGCGCAATTCATCGCCCTGGCAAAAGAGAAGGAAAAGGAGAAGTCAGGACAATTGCAGTACGGCACGCAGGGTATCGGCTCGGCGGGGCACTTGTCGGCGCAGATGCTGCAAAACATGGCAGGCATCACTATGAGTGTGGTGCCTTACAAGGGGGGCACCGATATTCTGACGGCGATCGTCAGCGGCGAGGTGCCGTCCGCATTTTTGAGTTCGACCTCCGCCGGCACGATGCGCGGGCGCGTGCGTATTCTGGCGGTGACCAGCTTGAACCGCGATCCCAGCCTGCCCGATGTGCCGTCGATGCACGAAGCCGGCGTGAAAAACTATGATGCCTCGTTCTGGTTTGGTTTGCTCGTTCCGACTGGGACGCCAGCGCCCATTGTGAATCGGTTGAACAAGGCATTGCGTGATGCTCTCGACGACGCGGAAGTCGGGCGCGTGTCGCGAGCGCAGGGATTGAATCCTGCGCCGAGCACGCCCGCCGAGTTTGCGGCGGTCATTAAAGCGGATTACGAGAAATGGCGGCGCGTGATCGTCAAATCATGAGCGCGCGCCGTGCGTCCTGTATAATGGCTGAAGGATTATTTGCATAAGTATTTGTTTTTAAAGGAATTATTATGGACAGCGTAGACCTGCAAGTACTCAAATCTGCAGCCGCCTGGGTGCAAGAGGGCCGCCGTGTGGTGCTGGCCACCGTGGTGAAAACCTGGGGCTCGGCGCCGCGTCCGATCGGCGCGCTCACCGCAATACGCGATGACGGCATGGTGGTCGGCTCGGTGTCGGGCGGCTGCGTCGAAGACGACATGATTCTGCGTGTGCGCAATCGCGAGCTGGTGCAGGACAAGCCCGCGACCACACAGTATGGCGTGTCGGCGGAAGAAGCCACGCGTTTTGGTTTGCCCTGCGGCGGCACGCTCGAACTGGTGCTGGAGCCGCTGACCGCCGCGAGCGGCATTGATAAATTGCTGTCGCATGTGGAGCGCCACGAGCTGGTGAAACGCACGCTGGACATGAAATCTGGCCTTGCCACGATTGAACCGGCGGTGAATTCCGATCAGCTTGAATTTGACGGCAGCGCGTTCGTGACGGTGCATGGCCCGCGCTGGCGCATACTGATTATCGGCGGCGGACAGTTGTCGAAGTATTTGGCGCAGATGGGGCAGGCGCTTGACTACAACATCATCGTGTGTGATCCGCGCGAGGAGTATGCCGAAACCTGGGACGTGCCAGGCGTGGATTTCCGCCGCGGCATGCCCGACGACGTGGCGAACGAACTGAATCTGGATGGTCATTCGGCGGTGGTGACGCTGACGCACGATCCCAAGCTCGACGATCTGGCCTTGATGGAGGCGCTGAAATCGCCCGCGTTTTACGTCGGCGCCATTGGCTCGAAAAAGAACAACGACGGACGCCGCAAGCGGCTGGAGGAATTCGATCTTTCCAAGGACGAAATCGCCAGGCTGCGCGGCCCGGTGGGTTTGAAAATCGGCAGCAAGACGCCGCCGGAAATCGCGATAGCGATTCTTGCTGAAATGACCGCCGTGAAAAACGGCGTGACCTTGCCGGAGACGATAGAAAAACCCAAGGCCACCGTGGCGGGTTGCACTGTCAACTGATCGCCACGCGCAGTGACGATTACTGACGCATAGCGCCGCGCGTTTCACCACGCGGGCGGTCTTGCAAACTAACTGCGCCGGCCATACCTTATTTTGATGCGCGCGTACACCCGCACGTCACGCTGCCGTTATAGGGTTTTTGCCGGCCAACCAAGGAGGCACGGATGAAAATAATTAAGTATTTGTTTTTATTGAGTATTTTTATATCCTGTGCCGCCCTGGCGCAGAGCACGAAAGTTGAAAAAGAAGACGGCGTGAAAGTCGGCAAGGCGTCATCGTTTCGCAATCTGGTGCCGGCAGAGTCGCTGGAAAAACAGGCCTCGCAGCAGTATCTGCAATTGACGCAGCAAGCGGCGACACAAAAAGCCCTGGCGCCGGAAAACTATCCGCAGTTGCAACGGCTGCGCACGATAGCGGCGCGCATCATTCCGTACGCCACGCGATTTAATCCGCGTGCCAAGGATTGGAAATGGGAAGTCAATCTCATCGGCAACAATCAGATCAACGCGTTCTGCATGCCGGGCGGCAAGATCGCGTTCTACACCGGCATCCTCACGCAGCTTAAACTGACCGACGATGAAGTGGCGATGGTGATGGGCCACGAAATCGCCCACGCGCTGCGCGAGCATGCGCGGGAGCAGGCGGGCAAAAACGCGGCGCTTAAGGGCGGGCAGGTGCTGCTGTCGATCGCCAGCGGCGGCAAATACGACGGGCTGGTGAATTCCGGCGCTAACTTGTGGTCGCTGCAATTCTCGCGCAGCGACGAAACCGATGCCGATCTGGTGGGCCTGGATATCGCCGCGCGCGCCGGTTATGATCCGCGCGCCGGCGTGAGCCTGTGGAAAAAGATGAGCGCCGCCAATAAAGGCGCACCGCCGCAGTGGATGTCCACCCATCCGTCAGGCCCGACTCGCATCAAGGAAATCGAGGCGCACTTGAAGGAAGCAATGCCGCTGTATGAGCGCGCCGAAAAACCCGTGCCGTGGAAGGCGCCGGTGGCTGCGGCAAAGTAGCGGTCGGGCTACTCGGCCTTGATGCCGGCTGCCAGCGCTGTCTTGCGATAACCCGCAAGTTGCGTTTTCAGGAACGCTTCCAGTTCCCGCGGGTCACTCGACACCACATCCGCGCCTTGTGATTCAACGCGCGTGCGAAATGCCGGCGATGTGACGATTTGTTTTAATTCGTTTTCCAGACGCATCATCACGGCGCCTGGCGTGCGCGCCGGCGCGAACAGCGCATAAAACTGCGGCACTTCCAGCCCCGGCAATCCGGCCTCGGCGGTGGACGGCACGCCAGGCAAGTGATCGGAACGCTTGTTCGCCGCCACCGCGTAAGCGCGCAGACGTCCGCTGGCCACCAGCGGTTTGATCACCACCATGTTGGCGATCATCATGTTCACCTCATTGCCCAGCATGCCGGTGACCGCCGTGCTGCCGCCTTTGTAGGGCACGTGCAGAATGCTCACGCCCGCCATCAGCGCAAACAGTTCGCCCGCCAAATGCGTGGTGCCAGCCTGACCGCCAGAACCGAATTTGTATTTGCCGGGGTTGGCCTTGAACAGCGCAATCAACTCATTGAGTGTTTGCGCGGGCAGGCTGGCATGCGACACCACCACGTTATCGAGCTTGGCCACGCGCATCAGCGGCGCGAAATCCCTGAACAAATCATAAGGCGTGGGCCTGCCGATGGCGGGAAAGATCAAGTGGTTGTCGCCGAGAAAAGCCAGCGTGTGGCCATCCGGCGCGGCCTTCGCCACGATATCCGCGCCGATAATGCCGCTGGCGCCCGCGCGGTTGTCTACTACCACGGCCTGCTTGAGCGCCTGCCCCAGCGGCTCGGCCAGCATGCGCATGATGCTGTCGTACGAGGAGCCGGGAACGAACGGCAGCACCACGCGGATCGGGCGCTCCGGCGTCCATTGCGCCAGCAGCGGCGAGGGCGTGGCCAGCGCGCTCAGGCAGAAAATGGCGGCTATGAATCCGGTGCGCATGGAGAAGCCTTTTGATTGGTTAGTGCCAGCGATTGTCCATGTCGTGGCTGCTTGCCGTCAATCACAGTACAATCCACGCCTAACTGCTGGATTGAAATCTGAAAGAAATGCCCATGCGCGTAGCCATTATTGGTGGCGGCACCATCGCCACGCTGTTTATCGAGCACATCCGTCAAGGGGATTTGGGCGACGCAAAGGTCGTCGCCGTGATGGGGCGCAATGACGCCTCGCGCGGCAAGCCGCTGGCCGACGAAAACGGCATTGCCTACGTCACCACGCTCGCCGAATTGCTCGCGCAGCAACCAGACGTAGTGGTCGAAGCCGCCTCGCACGAAGCGGTGCGTGAATTCGGCGTAGCATTGCTCGATAAAGGCATCGCGCTGATCGTGCTGTCGGGCGGGGCGCTGTGTGATGACGCCTTGCGCGCGCGGCTGGAAGCGGCAGCGATGCAAACGGGCGCGTTGCTCTACGTGCCCTCCGGCGGCATCTGCGGCCTGGATGCGTTAAAAACCATGTGCATGGCCGGTGTCGATGAAGTCTCCATCGCGGTGACCAAACCGCCGGTGGCATGGAAAGGCATCGCGTATGTTGAAACGCTGGGCATTGACCTTGAAAAACTTACCGCCCCCGTGACGCTGTTCGACGGCTCCGCGCGTGAAGGCGTGCCGCTGTTCCCGGCCAACGTGAACATAGCTGCTGTGCTCAGCATGGCGGGCGTGGGTTTCGACCGCACGCGGCTCAAAGTGGTAGCTGATCCGGCGTTGACCCTGAACACGCATTACATCACCATGCGCGGCAAAACCGGCAACGTCAGTATCAAGCTCGAAAGCGTACCGTCGCCGGATAATCCCAAGACGTCGTGGCTCGCTTGTTACAGCGCGCTGGCGGCGTTGAAGTATGCGAAGTCGCCGGTGCGGTACGGCACTTAGCGCGTCTGACACAACGAAAAATTTCCGAATCCCGCTGTGGGTGATGTTCCAAGCGCTCCCCTCGCCCGCTTGCGGGAGAGGGGCGGGGGAGAGGGGAATTTACGGCTTGTGCCAATAAGGCGCCTGCTTCTTGAACACGTTTTTCGGAATCATGCCGTAGACCACCTGGTTCAGATTCACCGCCTCGGCCACACGGAAATCCACCGCGATGCTCGCGAGTTGATAGGCGTCGCGCGCGTTCAAGCCTTTTTCCTGCATCAGAAAATTCACCGCTTCCTGCGTCGCGGCTTTCATCGCGACGTTCAAGTCGCGATCCACGCCCATACTGATGTAGTGCGTGGCCGTTTCCGCGCGCGGCCAGGTCAGGTTTCTGCCCTTGGCCTTATGCACGATGAACTGAAACGTCGGCGTGAGCGAGGTTTCAATCGCCGTGCCGTCCACCTCGCCATCGCCCTGCGCCGCGTGCGCATCGCCGGTGAAAAACAGCGCGCCCGCGTTGAACACCGGCAGATACAGCGTCGAGCCGCGCGTGAGTTGCTTCAAATCGATATTGCCGCCAAAAGCCCCCGGCGGGCGCGAACTCACGGTCGCCATATCAGCGGGCGGCGCAACCGCCATGATGCCCATGAACGGCGCCAGCGGCACTTCGATTTCCGGCGTGAACAGCGCGACGTTGCGTTCCAAATCAAGACGGATGATGCGAAACACCGGCTCCGTGAGTAGGTCAGGCAAAACGCCCGCGCCCTTGTTGGTGGCGTTCACGCCATAAGGCACGCGAAATTTCACATCAATCACGCGGACTTCGAGCATGTCGCCCGGCTCCGCGCCCTCGATGTAAATCGGCCCGGTCAGCACGTGCGCGCCCATGCTCGGCGTCGGCTTCACTCGGCCATAAACATCCACGGCATCTTTCAGCACATCGTCGCTCTTGATGCCGCCTTTGGCGAAAAACGCAATCGGATCATCGCCGGTGTTAAGCCCCTGATGCGACAGCGTGTCGATGGTGACATTCTGCCCCTGCTGCACGCGCAGGATAGGCGGCACGTTGGCGGGAATGATGCCGCGCACTACCGTGGCGGGGGTGGAGGGGATGCGGATGTCGGGTTTGGCGGGCGATTGTTGCGCGTGGCAGAGCGTGGTCGTCAGCAGTAGCAAGGCGGCAGCAAGGGCGCGGTTAACGAACATGGAATATCCTTTTTGCAGAGGGTTGTTGGGTTTGAAGGGGGTGAGGCTGATCATTCTGCCAGATGCTAGGGTTGATCTGAAAGGGGTGGTACGTCGGCTTAGAGCCAGAAAATAAACACCCTGCTCCCGGCAACCGAACTGATCGTCGATGTGTAATTTGTTGTCTCGCTACTTAAAAAGGCTAGCATATCGAATCGGGCTTTTTTATTACTGCGCCTGTTGATAAATGTGTTTATAAACAATATGTTATGATCTACATCATGAATGTTCTCTTCGTCCACCAAAACTTCCCCGGCCAGTTCAAGCATCTCGCGCCGGCGCTCGCCAAGGCGGGGCATGAGGTCAAAGCGCTGCTGATTGACGGCGCGGGATTGCCGGATATCGAGTTACACCGCTACCGCCCGACGCGCAGTTCCACCGCGAACATGCATCCGTGGGCCGCCGATTTCGAGACCAAGGTGATACGCGGCGAGGCTTGTGCGGCTGCTGCGGTGCAGCTCAAGGCGGGTGGATTTATGCCGGACGTGATCGTCGCCAATCCCGGTTGGGGTGAGAGTTTTTTTCTCAAGGATGTGTGGCCTAACGCGCGCATGCTGGCGTTGATTGAGTTTTTTTATGCGGCGCGCGGGCTGGATTGCGATTTCGACCCGGAGTTTTCCCAATCGACATTGGCGAATGACGCGCGGGTGCGCACCAAAAACGCGAATATGCTGCTGGCGCTGGCAACAATGGATCACGGCATTTGTCCCACGGCGTTTCAGCGCAGCACGGTGCCGGCGGCGTTTCAGGATCGCCTCAGTGTGATTTTTGATGGCATCGATACCAACGTGGTGCGCGCTGATCCCAAAGCGGAATTAAAGATTGGCAATCGCACGCTGCGCGCAGGCGATGAGGTGATCACGTTCGTCAATCGCAATCTGGAGCCGATGCGCGGGTATCACAAATTCATGCGCGCGCTCCCGGAGATTTTGCGTGCGCGGACCAACGCTGTTGTGATAATTCTCGGCGGCGATGAGGTGTCGTATGGCGCATCTGCACCAGCGGGAAAAACCTGGAAGCAGATTTTTCTGGACGAGGTCAGGGCCGACATCGATTTGAACCGGGTGATTTTTCCCGGTCGAATTCCGTATGCGGATTATCTGCGCGTGTTGCAGGTGTCGGCGTGCCATGTTTACCTGACGGTACCGTTTGTGCTGGGCTGGAGCTGCATAGAGGCAATGAGCGCGGGCTGTGTGGTGGTGGGCAGCGCCACGCCGCCGGTAAAAGAAGTGATCGAACATCAGAAGAACGGCCTGCTGGTGGATTTTTTTGACAGTGCCGCATTGGCGAAAACGATGATCGACGTGTTGGCGCAGACTGCGGCTTATGCGCATTTACGCGCAGCCGCGCGTGCAACGGCGGTGACGCGTTATGATCTGGCCACGGTTTGTTTACCACAGCAATTGCAGTTGATCGACCGGCTGGCGGCGGGTGCGTTGTAGCGTCTTGTCGGGTGGCGGGAGTTCTTGACCCTCAACGGCAGTCGCTCTACAGTCTGGCCATCCCTCTTTACGTCGCGTTCCATTTCCATTGAAATCACACGAACCTAACAATAGCGGCTATATCGGCGCGTCTTTGCCGCGCGCCAACGCCAAGCGCCTGCTGGCCGGTCGCGGGCAGTACGTTGATGATGTGCAGTTGCCACGTATGTTGCACGCCGCCGTGTTGCGCAGCCCGCATGCGCATGCGCGCATTACGCGGCTGGAGGTTAGCGCGGCGGCGCGCGCGCCGGGCGTGGTGCGCGTGATTACCGGCGCCGATGTGGCAGCGATCTGCACGCCTTACGTGGGTGTGTTGAAACACATCAAGGGCATGCAGTCCGCGCCGCAGTTGCCCCTCGCGGTGGAGGTGGCGCGCTGGCAGGGCGAGCCGGTGGTGATGGTGGTGGCGCAAACGCGGGCTTTAGCCGAGGATGCGATTCAGCACATTGAAGTCGATTATCAGCCCTTGCCCGCGGTGACGAATATCGAAACCGTGCTGGATGCCGCCACGCCGCTGATACATCCGCAACTCGGCAGTAATCTGTGTGTTGAACGCATCGTAGGCAGCGGCAAGGTGGATGATATTTTTGCCTCGGCGGATCACGTGGTCGAGGCGACATTTACCACTTCGCGCCACACGCCGGTGTGTCTGGAGTCCCGCACCATATTGGCTGATTACAACGCCGCCGATGCGCAACTGACGGTATGGCACTCGACGCAGGTGCCGTACATGATGCAGTGGATCATCGCGCATCATTTCGGTTTGGCGGAGAACGATGTGCGCGTGATCGCGCCCGATGTCGGCGGCGCGTTCGGCATGAAAATTCACATCTACGGCGACGACATGGCCACGGTGGCAGCCGCTTTGCTCACTGGACGCCCGGTGAAGTTCGTCGCGGATCGGCTGGAATCGTTCGTGTCGGATTTCCATGCGCGCGGGCATCGCGTCAAGGTACGCTGCGCCGTGTCGAAAGCCGGCGATATGCTCGCCTTTGACGTGGATGATATTTACGGCATCGGGCCGTATTCGGGTTATCCGCGTGGCGGCGCTAACGAAGGCATACACGTCTGCAATCTCACCGGTGCGCCGTATCAGCCGCTGGCCTATCGTGGCCATTCGCGGGCGGTGTTTCAGAACAAAGGGATGTATGGGCAGTACCGCGCGGTGGGGCATCCGGTGGTGTGCGCGGTGACCGAGGGCATCGTCGATTTCGCCGCCGACGCGGTGGGCATGGACCCCGCCGTATTTCGTCGCCGCAATCTCGCGCCCGATGATGCGTATCCGCGCACCTATCTTTCCGGCGCGACGTTTGAAAAACTCTCTCAGCAAGAGTCGCTGGAATTACTATTAAAAACAATGAATTACGATGAGCTGCGGCGCGAGCAACAAGCGCTGCGCGCGAAGGGCGTGTATCGCGGCATCGGGCTGGCGATGTTTATTGAAAACGCCATGTCGTCGTCGGCGACGTACGGACAGGGCGGTGCATCGATTGCGTCGCAGGATGCCTGCACTATCCGGCTGATGCCCACCGGTGGCATCACGGTCGCGACCAGCCTCACCGAGTTCGGCCAGGGCGCGCATGCGGTTGCGGCGCAGGTGGCGGCGACCACGGTGGGCGTGTCGATCGACAAAGTGCGCGTGATCATGGGCGACACCGAAACCACGCCCTACGGCGGCGGCAATTGGGGATCGCGCGGCACCGGCATCGGCGGCGAAGCGGTGTTTCAAACCGGCAAGGCGTTGAAGGCGAACATTCTGAATTTTGTCGCGCGGCTGACGGAATCCGAGGCGTCTTTGCTCGATGTGCGTGACGGCAACGTGGTTGAAAAACACAGCGGCAAAGTCACGATGACGCTCGAAGAAGTCGCGCGCACGGCCTATTTTCGTACCGAGCAGGTACCGAAAGACTATCAACCGGAATTGACGGTGACGCGCAGCTACGCGCAGAAACACTATTCGGGCATTTTTACCAACGGAGCGCATGCGAGTTATGTCGAGGTGGATGTCGAAACCGGTTTTGTAAAGTTGCTCAAGCATTGGGTGATCGACGATGCCGGCACGGTGGTGAATCCGCTGCTGGTGGATGAACAAATCCGCGGCGGCGTGGTGCAGGGCATCGGCGCGGCGCTATTCGAGCAATGCATTTACAGCGACGAAGGCCAGATGCAGAACGGCACGCTGGCGGAATACCTGGTGCCGATGGCCGGTGAAATGCCGGATATCGAAGTGGGGCATACGCACTCACCGACGAAAGTTTCCGAGCTTGGTGCGCGGGGCGCGGGTGAAGCCGGCGTGGCGGGCGCGCCGGCGGCGACCATGAATGCCATCAACGATGCGTTAAAGCCCTTCAAGGCGCGGGTGACCGATCAGCCATTTACACCGCAGCGTATCCTGCATGCGCTGGGAAAAACGGCGTCGTGAGAATATTGATTGTGTTGTTGTTTTTGTTGGCCTTTCCCGCAGCGGCGAGCGCGGAGACCTTCATCGCGCAAGTCATCGTCGTGCTCGACGGCGACACCGTGATGGTGCTGCACGACAAAAAGAAAACCACTGTGCGGCTGGCGGGCATCGATGCGCCGGAAAAACTTCAGGCCTATGGCGCGGCGTCGCGAGATGCGCTGTCGGCGCTGGTGTTGCGCAAAGAGGTGCGAGTTACCGCCAAGGCAGTTGACGACTACGGGCGTGTCGTCGGCTTGCTGCAAGTGGGCAAGCTTAACGTGAACGAAGAGCAATTGAGGCGCGGTTTGGCTTGGGAGTTTTCGCATTACCATTCCGACAAGGCGTTGATTGCCTTGCAAGCCGAGGCGCAACAGGCGCGGCGCGGATTGTGGGCGGGTGCAAATCCGGTGCCGCCGTGGGAGTTTCGCAAAACGCATGCGCCCACGCGCGAGCAGGCGGCGCTGGGGACAGCCTGCGGCAAAAAGCATTATTGTTCGCAGATGGTGTCGTGCGATGAAGCGAAGTTTTATTTCACGCAGTGCCGCGTCAAAACGCTGGATAAAAACAACGACGGCGTGCCGTGCGAAAATCTGTGCAGGCCGAAAGCGGGTGGGTAGCGGGCGGCGAATAGTTGTTATGTAAGTATATGTTTTTAAACGAGTTAATGTGATTAGGAAAGAATGCTTATGGCCGCACATCTGATTCCGCGCCCGGCTGCGACGGTGACGCTGGTGCGCGATGCGCCCGGTGGATTTGAAGTGCTGATGATGCAGCGCAATTTTCAGTCGGTGTTCATGCCAGGCATGCATGTGTTTCCGGGCGGCGCGGTCGATCCGCATGACAGCTCGGCGGACATTGCCGCGCTATGCAGCGGACTGGATGACGTCGACGCCAGCCGCAAACTCGGTATCAATAGCGGCGGCCTCGCCTATTGGGTGGCGGCGATACGTGAATCGTTTGAAGAGGCCGGCATCCTGCTGGCGTGCAACGACACGGGGGAAATCGTCACGCTCGACGACGCGGTGCGCGCCGAGCGTTTTCATGCGTATCGCAGCCGTGTTGAACACGGCGAACATCCGTTGAGCGACATGCTCAAGCATGAAGGTTTGCAATTGCCGCTGCAGCGGATCACGTATTTCAGCCATTGGATTACGCCGGTCGGTGCGCCGCGCCGCTACGACACGCGGTTTTTCGTCGCTCACGCCCCCGAATCACAGAAGCCGCTGCACGATAATCGCGAGACCATCAATCACGTGTGGGTGCGTCCGGGTGAGGCGCTGAGTCTCAACAAGCAGAAAAAATTCGATATGCGCACGCCCACCGTGCATACGCTGCGCCTGTTCGCCGAGCATGATAACGTCGCGTCGCTGATCGAGCGCATGCAGGCACTGGGCGATATTCCCGTGATTGAGCCGCGCATTGCCAAGAATGGGCGGCGTTTGCTGCCGGGCGACGCGGGGTATGAAGAAGCGGGCACGGAGGCGGGCAGGGGCGCGTTTTAGTGTTGTGTTTTAGGTAGTGTATAAGATATAGCGAATCATTTACCCCATCCCCCTCCTAATCTCCTGCTCCGCTTCAAGTGTGCCCTTGCCCTTGACGGGGGAGGGACGCTATTCCCTCCCCTTCAGGGGGAGGGCTAGGGTGGGGGTGGGGTCTGTTAGACAACGGCAAAGGCGCTTGGAACAGGAGCCACGTAATCATGACAACCACCATCATCCCCGGCGAACTCGTTCGCATCCACCCGCGCGTGCAGCGCATCACTGCGCCCAATCCCGGCATGATGACCGGGCCGGGCACCAACGCCTACATCATCGGCGATGTGGATAACGCTGATAACGCTATGGGCGATCTGGCGCTGATCGATCCGGGTCCGGAGATTGCGGCGCATGCCGATTTGTTGATTCAGCACACCGGCAAACGGCTGCGCTGGATTTTTTGCACGCACACGCATCAGGATCACTCGCCGTCGTCGCGCGCGGTTGCGCAGGCGACCGGCGCAAAAATCTTCGGCTTCGGCAAAGTGCCGGACGATGGCCGGCAAGATACGGAGTTCAAACCCGACCGCGCGCTGGTGAACGATGACGTGGTGGATTGCGGCGCGTTTAAAATTCGCGCGGTGCATACGCCAGGACACGCGTCGAACCACCTGTGTTATCTGCTCGAAGGCTCCGGCTGGTTGTTCACCGGGGATCACGTGATGCAGGGCTCCACCGTGGTGATTTCGCCGCCGGATGGCGATATGCACGACTACTTCGCGTCGCTGAATAAATTAAGCAGCTACGCCATCACCGCGTTTGCGCCAGGTCACGGCCATGTGATCGAAGCGCCGCGCGAAGAAGTCGCCAAGATCATCGCGCATCGCTTGAAGCGCGAGCAGAAAGTGGTGGATGCGCTGATGAAAGCGCCGGCAAAAACCGCCACGCTCGATGCGCTGGTACCGGTGGTGTACGACGACGTGTCGCCCAAATTGCACGTGCCGGCGCGCCGTTCACTGCACGCGCATTTGCTGAAACTGGCGAAGGATGGGCGCGCCGTGGCGTCTGGCGAGCAGTGGCGGATGCTGTAAAGCTACGGGGCCCGTAACCGACCGCATGGGACGCGGGACCACGCGCCATCAATTACGTATCATGCTGTCCACGATAGCGCGCTCCTGCGCGATGGCGCGGCTGACGCGCTGACATTCGTCCAGGCTCACGCCGTCACGCTTGATCATCGTTTGAAATCTTTTGAGCCGCTCATCGACTTCGCGAAAGCGCTGCCCCTCGCGAGAGTCGATCCGTCCCGCGCGCACACCGTCGTTGTAGACCTCGTACACCATCCAATGCGCGCGGCGGTTATCCGCCATGCAGCGCGCCGCCACGGACTCATAGCGCACCATGCGAATCACTTCGTCGCGTTCCCGCGCGATAGTGCCGCCGATGCGTTGGCAATCCTGATAGCTGATGCCGTCGCGCGCGAGCTCGCTGCGTAGGCTTTGCAATCGGGCCTCCATTGTCCTGAAGCGCTGCGCTTCGCCGGGATGGATCTGGCCGTTGCGCCGCGCGCTTTCGTACATCTCCGTCACGTCCTGATGCGCCCAGCGGTTGTCCGCCATGCAGCGCGCCAGGGCCGGATCACGGCGTGACATCCGATACAGCGCATCGCGCATACGAGCGAGTTCGCTGCTGATGTATTGGCATTCGGGCAGGTTGAGTCCGTCGCGGCCCAGTTGAAAGGCGACGTTACGCAGCTGCGCGTCCATCGCATTGAACTCCTGCGCTTCGGACGGGCTAATGCGACCGGCGCGGCGCGCGCGCTCGTAATTGTCGAGCACCTCCGTGTGGGCGCGTTGATTGTCCGCGCGGCACAGGCGAATTTCTTCATACACCGACACTCTCGGCGGTGGCGGCTGTGTCGGATAGACCGTCGGTGCCGGGGCCGGTTGCGGCTGATACGCCGGTCCGGCTACGCAACCGGCAAGCAGCACGCTAAGGATGACGGGTAGCGCAGCAGCGTAGCGGAATTTCATATATACCCCTTGTCGAGTTGCAGGACTCACTCTATCTATCAATGCGCAGGCGAGCCGCAGGTTGACGTTGCGCACGGCGCGGCAAAATCGGGCTGTAAAAAAATACCATAAAAACATATGCTTACGAAAGTTCGGATCACGGCGTACTGGCTTGATTGGCGCAAATAAAAAGGCCGGCGTTCACGTGAACGCCGGCCTCGTGTAGGAACTTGTCGCGCAATAAATACTTACGTCGCAGCCCCCACCAAATCCCGCAATACGTACGGCAGAATCCCGCCGTGCTTCAGGTAATCGACCTCGATGCCGGTATCGATGCGCAGGGTGAGCGCAACGCGCTGTGTGCTGCCGTCAGCGCGCGTAATGACCATCGCTACATCCTGCAGCGGTTTGACGTTGCCGCCATTCATGCCTTCGATGGTAAACGTCTCGGTGCCGTTGATGCCAAGCGAGGTCACGCTTTCGCCCGCTTTGAATTGCAGCGGCAGCACGCCCATGCCGATCAGGTTGGCGCGGTGGATGCGCTCGAAGCTCTTGACGATGACGGCTCTCACGCCCAGCAGTTGCACGCCTTTGGCGGCCCAGTCGCGCGAGGAACCCATGCCGTAGTCGTCACCGCCGAAGATCACCAACGGGGTGTTTTTCGCGCGGTAGATTTCGCTGGCTTCAAAGATGGTCATTTGTTCGCCGGTGGGTTGCACCTTGGTGATCGGGCCTTCGGTGCCGGGCGCGACCATGTTGCGCAGGCGCACGTTGGCGAAGGTGCCGCGCACCATCAGTTCATGGTTGCAGCGGCGCACGCCGAAGTGGCCCCAGTCGGCAGGCGGGTGATCCTTAAACGGCTCCAGCCACTTACCCGCCGGCGTGCCCGGACGAATTTTGGTGGAGGGGCTGATGTGGTCGGTGGTGATCGAGTCGCCGAGGATCGCCAACGCGCGCGCGCCGACGATGTCGGTGACTTTGCCCGGTGTGCGGGTAACGCCGTCGAAGAACGGCGGCTCTTTGATGAAGGTGGAATTCGGGTCCCACTTATAAACCGCGCCTTCGATGGTGGGGATGGCATCCCACAGCGCTTTGTTGCCTGACAGATCGCCGTATTCGCGGCGGAAGTGTTCGGCGTTGGCGGCGAATTTCAGCAAGGCGGCGACTTCGGCGTCGGTGGGCCACAGGTCTTTCAGGAACACCGGCTTGCCGTCTTTGTCTTTGCCCAGCGGGTCTTTGGTGAGATCGGTGCGTATGGTGCCGGCGAGCGCGTAGGCCACCACCAGCGCCGGGCTGGCGAGGTAGTTGGCGCGCAGGTTGGCATGCACGCGGGCTTCGAAGTTGCGGTTGCCCGAGAGCACCGCTGCGGTCACCAGGTCTTTGGACACCACGGCGTCTTCGATCTTGGCATCCAGCGGACCGGCTGCGCCCATGCAGGTGGTGCAGCCGTAGGCGACCACGCCGAAGCCGAGTTTTTCCAGCGGTTCAAGCAGGCCCGCATCGCGCAGATAGGCGGTGACGACTTTCGATCCGGGGGCGAGCGAGGTTTTGACGCGCGGATGCGGCATCAGGCCTTTTTCCATTGCGCGCTTGGCAAGCAGGCCTGCAGCGATCAGCAGTGCAGGGTTGGAGGTGTTGGTGCAGGACGTGATCGACGCGATCAAGACGTCGCCGTGTCCCACGTCGAATGCATGGCCGGTGGCCTCGCGGCGCGTGAGATCGGCGGCTACGCGCGCGTAACCGTTTTTGTCTGTGGGTGCCGCGAACAACTTGTCGAAGTCGCGGCCCAGATCGGGCAGGCTGACACGATCTTGCGGGCGTTTCGGGCCGGACAGGCTGGGTACGATGGAATTCAGGTCGAGCTCAATCACTTGGCTGTAATCGATGTCGCCGGGCTTGGGCATGCCGAACATGCTTTGCGCTTTGAAGTACGACTCGATCGCGGCGACTTGTTCCGGCTCGCGCCCGGTGGTGCGGAAATACTCGATGGTTTTTTCATCGACCGGGAAGTAGCCCATGGTGGCGCCGTACTCGGGCGCCATGTTGGCGACGGTGCAACGGTCGGCTGCGGTCAGGGCGGTGGCGCCGGCGCCGTAAAACTCGACGAACTTGCCGACGACTTTGGCTTTGCGCATTAACTCGGTAACGGTCAGCGCGAGATCGGTGGCGGTAACGCCTTCGCGCAGCTTGCCGGTCATGTGGCAGCCCACGACATCGGGCGTGAGGAAGGCATTGGGTTGGCCCAGCATGCCGGCTTCGGCTTCGATGCCGCCCACGCCCCAAGCGACGATGCCGATGCCGTTGACCATGGTGGTGTGCGAGTCGGTGCCGAACACGGTATCGGGGAACCACACGCCGTCTTTTTCAAACACGCCGCGCGACAGATGCTCCATGTTGATCTGGTGGATGATGCCGTTGCCCGGCGGCACCACGCGCACGGTTTTGAACGCGCCCTGCGCCCATTTCACAAACGCATAACGCTCGGCATTACGCTTGAATTCGATTTCCTGATTTTTCTGTACCGCGTCGGGGCGGTTGTAGACGTCGATTTCCACCGAGTGATCGACCACGACGTCGACAGGTACCAGCGGCTCGATATTGCCCGGCGGCACGCCGAGGCGCTCGGCTGCTTTGCGCATGGCGGACAAGTCGTTCAAGGTGCCAAAGCCGATCAAATCCTGCAGCACGATACGCACGACGATGAAGGGAATCTCCGCGGTGCGTGTGGCGTTGGGCTGCCAAGCGGCGAGCGCTTTGACGTGATCTTCGCTAACGCGCTTGCCGTCGCAGTGGCGGACGAGTGCTTCGAGCACCACGCGGATGGAGAAGGGCAGGCGGGAGATTTTTCCGAAGCCAGCGGCTTCGAGTGCGGCGAGCGAGTGATACTTGCCGCTCTTGCCTTGGGAGGGGGTGAAGTCGCGCAGGGTTTTGAAGGTGTCTTGTGCCATGGTGGGCTCCAGAGATCTATTGGATATAAGTATATGTTTTAAAACAATATTCTATTGAGATGCCGCAGAGGCTGATATACCAGGAAACGATCCCCTCTCCCCGCAAGCGGGGGAGGGGATTGCTTGGCTTGCGCGTTTCTGTTTACTTACGTCGTCATCAACTCGCGCAACACAAACGGCAGAATGCCGCCGTTTTTCAGATACTCCACTTCAATCGGCGAATCCACACGCAGTGTCACGGTCACGTTTTGCGTGCTGCCGTCCTTGCGATGAATCACCAGCGTGACGTCTTGAAGGGGCTTCAGGTTGCCGCCTTCGACGCCGAGCAAGTCATATGACTCCGTGCCGGTAATGTTGAGCGACTGCACGCTGTCATTGCCTTTGAACTGGCACGGCAACACGCCCATACCCACCAGGTTGGAGCGATGGATACGCTCATAGCCGCGCGCCACAACGACTTTGACGCCGAGCATTTGCGTGCCCTTGGCGGCCCAGTCGCGCGACGATCCCGTGCCGTATTCTTCACCACCGAATACAAACAGCGGCACTTTATCGACGTTCTGATAACGCATCGATGCTTCGTAGATGGTCATCTTGTCGCCGCTGGGCTGATGCAGCGTGACGCCACCTTCGGTGCCGGCCGCGAGTAAATTCTTGATGCGCGGGTTGGCGAACGCGCCACGCACCATCACTTCATGGTTGGTGCGGCGTGAACCGAAGCTCGACAAATCGGTGCTGCCCGCTGCGACCAGCCAATCGCCGGCGAGTGTGCCTTTGCGGATCGGCGCCACGGGACTGATGTGGTCGGTGGTGAGCTTGTTGCCAAAGATACCCAGCGCGCGGCCACCTTTGATATCGATGACCTTGGGCAACGCGGGTTTGAAGCCTTCAAACAGCGGCGGCTCGAGCATGTAAGTGGATTTCGGATCCCATTCGAACAGCGCACCCTTGGCTTCCGGAATCGCGTCCCACAGGTCTTTTGCGCCGTCGAGATTGCCGTACTCACGCTTGAAGTTGGCGCTGTCGGTGGCGAATTTCATCAACGCTTCGACTTCTTCGGGCGTGGGCCACAGGTCTTTGAGGAACACCGGCTTGCCGTCTTTGTCGTTGCCGAGCGGATCGGTGTCGACGTTTTTCAGCACCGTGCCGGCGAGCGCGAACGCCACCACCAGCGGCGGGCTCATGAGGAAGTTGGCTTTGAGCGATTGATGCACGCGCGCTTCAAAGTTGCGGTTGCCCGAGAGCACTGCGGCTGCGATCACGTCGTTTTTCACGATCACGTCTTCGAGGTCTTTATCCAGCGGGCCGGCCAGCCCCATGCAGGTGGTGCAGCCGTAGGCGACCACATGGAAGCCCAGTTGTTCCAGATACGGCAGCAGGCCCGAGCTTTTCAGATAGGCAGTGACCACCTTGGAGCCAGGTGCCATAGAAGTCTTCACGCGCGGATGCGGCTTCATGCCTTTTTCCACGGCCTTCTTGGCAACCAGGCCGGCGGCGAGCAACACCCACGGGTTGGATGTGTTGGTGCAGGACGTAATCGCGGCAATGCCGATATCGCCGTGGCCCACATCGGTCATGCCCGGCGTTGATACGGCATAGCGCTTGGCCATGTCGGCGGCGGGCTTGTTGTAGCCGCTTTCCGCCACGGGCTTCGCAAACAGTTCGGTAAAGCGCGCTTTGATGCCTTCGAGATTGATGCGGTCTTCCGGTTGCTTCGGGCCTGACACGCTGGGGCGCACGGTTGCCAAATCAAGCTCAACCACTTGCGAGTAATCGATGTCGCCTTTTTTCGGGATGCCATACATGCCCTGTGCTTTAAGGTAGGACTCAATCGCATCGCAATGCTCTTCGCGGCCTGACATGCGGTAGTACTCCAGCGCCTTGTCGTCAATCGCGAAAAAGCCGCAGGTCGCGCCGTAGTCGGGCGCCATGTTGGCCACCGTGGCACGGTCGGTCGGCGACAGCGATGCTGCGCCTTCGCCGAAGTATTCAACGAATTTGTTCACCACCTTGGTTTTGCGCAGCAGTTCGGTGACGGTCAGCACGAGGTCGGTGGCGGTGACGCCAGGGTTCAACTTGCCGCTCATATGCACGCCCACCACATCGGGCGTGAGGAAGTAATACGGCTGGCCCAGCATGCCGGCTTCAGCCTCGATGCCGCCCACGCCCCACGCCAGCACGCCAATGGCGTTGACCATGGTGGTGTGCGAGTCGGTACCGACAGTGGAATCAGGATAATAGAAGCCGTCTTTTTCCCACACGCCGCGTGACAGATATTCGAGGTTGACCTGATGGCAGATGCCGTTGCCGGGGGGCACCACGCGAATGCCGGCGAATGCCTGCTTCGCCCATTTCAAAAAGGTATAACGCTCGCCATTGCGCTCGAATTCGATTTCCATGTTCTTGCGCAGCGCGTCGACTGAGTTATGTACGTCGATAACCACGGAGTGATCGACCACCAGATCCACCGGCACCAGCGGCTCGATACGCTTGGGATCGAAGTTCTGCCGCTTGGCTTCCGCGCGCATGGCCGCGAAGTCATTCAGTGCGGGGAAACCGGCCATATCCTGCAACATGATACGTGCAAGCACGAAGGGCAGTTCCTGCGTGCGCTCGCCATTGGGCTTCCAGCCGGCGAGTTCGCGCACGGCGGTTTCGGTGATCCGCTGTCCGTCACAATTGCGCAGTATGGATTCAAGCACTACGCGCAGGCTGACTGGCAGGCGCGAGACTTTGCCCAGGCCCGCTTCTTCGAGCGCGGCCAGCGAATACATTTTGCCGGTTTTGCCGGATTTAAGTTTGAATTCACGAATGGCTTTGAACGGATCGTATGTCATAATTAACTCTTTAAAATCAAATAGTTATAGAAGGAAACCGTGGAAGACAAAAACTGCGGCGGTGGAGGACTGCGGCAAACCAGGAAAGAGGGTGTCACGCAGAAGGCGATATTTTAGTCTTTTCCGGCGCGGTAGTGGTACGAAAGGCGGCTTTCACGCCATAGCGAGTTCAGATGGCGAACCAAACAATTCTTTGCCGTAGTTGTCGCGCACGCGCGTGCGTCACAAGACTACGCGACGCACGACACGCGCGGCCTCGCGGACACACGGCGGCAGCCTTCCATAAATGCACTGCGGACGCGCGCAACACAGCACCGGAATTCTTCGGTAAACTGCGGACGCGCTTGGCAAGGGAGGAGATGGCCCATGTGAAGCGCGTGTGAAAAAATGTGTAGGCGTGTCCAAACCTATCCTCAAAGAGAGAAAATCAGATGGCGGACCGAATTATTTTCGTAGGTATTCTGGTGTTGGCGGGCGTGTATTTTTGGGCCACGTCGCAAATTCCCACGCTTGAAATTGGCGATCCGCTCGGACCCAAGGCATTTCCGCGGTTGCTCGGTGTGGGGCTGTTGATCTCGGCGGCAATGTTGCTGGCGGAAATGATCAAGGAGCGCAAGGCCGCGCCGGAAACCAACGAGCCTGAAGAAAAAGAAGATACCAGCACCTACAAAATCGTTGCCGGCGTGGTGGTGGCTACGGGCATCTATTTCGCACTGTTTGAAGTGCTGGGCTACGCGGTATCGACCATGCTGTTCCTGCTCGTCATGACCGCTTACTTTAACAAGGGCAAGTGGTGGACCAATGTGCTGACCGCGGTGCTCTACAGCTTTATCAGCTATTACATGTTTAGCTCGTTGCTGGGCGTGAACCTGCCGCGCGGCATTGCGCCGTTTTAAGGAGCAGACATGGATACCTTAAACCACATCCTCAACGGCTTCGCGGTCAGCACGATGCCGATCAATCTCTGGTACACGTTTATCGGCGTGTTTCTCGGCACCATCATCGGCGTCCTGCCGGGCATCGGGCCGTCGGCGGGCATCGCGCTGCTGATCCCGGTGACCTTCGGCATGAACCCGACTTCCGCGCTGATCATGATGTGCGGCATATACTACGGCACCAAGTACGGCGGCTCGACCACGGCAATTCTGATCCGCACGCCGGGCGAGGCGGCCTCGGTGATGACCTCCATCGACGGCTACGAGATGGCGAAGAAAGGCAGGGCCGGGGCGGCGCTCGCGGTATCCGCTATCGGTTCGTTTATCGCGGGCACTTTGGGCGTGATAGGGCTGACCATATTTGCGGTGCCCTTGTCGTCGATGGCGCTCAAGTTCGGCCCGGCGGAGTATTTCACGCTGATGCTGTTTGCGATGACGGCCGTCTCCACGCTGACCGGAAAATCGCCGGCGAAAGGACTACTGGCCACCATATTGGGATTGATGATTGCCACCATCGGCATTGATCTGCAAAGCGGGCAGGCGCGCTACACCATGGGCATCCCCGAGTTTCAGGACGGTGTGGGCTTCGTGGTGGTGGTGGTGGGTTTGTTCGCGGTGGCGGAAGTATTTCGCGGCCTCGAAGATATCTACAAAGGCACCGGCGCCCAGACCATGAAAATCACCGGCAAGCTGTGGCTGACTAAAGAGGAATGGATGCGTTCCATCGGCCCAATCTGGCGCGGCGGCATCATCGGCTTCATCATTGGTGTGTTGCCCGGCGCGGGCGGCACGATCGCGTCGATCATGTCGTACACCACCGAAAAACGCTTATCGAAGCACCCGGAAGAATTCGGTCATGGCGCGATTGAAGGCGTTGCCGGTCCCGAAGCGGCGAACAATTCCGATACCGCCGGCGCGATGGTGCCGCTGCTGACACTCGGCATTCCCGGTGGTGGCGCAACTGCGGTGCTGATGGGCGCGTTCATCATGTACGGCATACAGCCCGGCCCGCTGCTGTTTCAGAACCGGCCCGACCTGGTGTGGGGCCTGATCAACAGCATGTATATCGGCAACGTGATGCTGCTGATTCTGAATCTGCCGCTGATCGGCATATTTGTACAACTGCTTAAAATCCCCTCGGGTATTTTGTATCCGCTGATTATTGCGATCTCGGTGATCGGCGCCTATGCCATCAACGGCAGCATGACCGATTTGTATCTGATCCTGATTTTCGGCGTGGTCGGGTATGTGTTCGACAAGATTGACATACCGGTCGCGCCACTGGTGCTGTCACTGGTGCTGGGCGGCATGATGGAGCAATCGTTCCGGCAGGCGATGACGATCTCCGGCGGGCATCCGAAAATATTCTTCGGCAGCGTGATCACCGTAACGCTGATCGTGATGTCGGTGGTGTCCATCCTGCTGCCGTTCATCCTCCCGATGCTGAAAAAATACAAAGAAGACGGTAAAGACGAGTAGCGAATTCGCGCTCGGTGAGGGCGAATTTATGTCTTTGTTTTTAAAAATTCTTTGTGCCTAAGCGCATAGCGGTTGTGGGCGCTGGTGCCATCGGCGGTTACGCCGGTGCGCACATGACGCGCGCGGGTCACGCTGTCACGCTGGTCGATGCATGGCCGGAACACGTTGAGGCCATGCGCTGCGACGGGCTGCACATTTCGGGCATGACGCCTGCTGAAACGGTCAACGTGAAGGTTAACGCGCTACACATCAGCGACGTGCAGCGGGTGGTGAAAGAGGCGCCGTTTGACATCGTGTTCATGTGCGTGAAGTCATACGACACGGTGTGGGCCACGCACCTCATCAAAGACTATCTTGCGCCCGGCGGCTATGTAGTGTCGCTGCAAAACTGCATTAACGAAGAACGTATCGCGGGTGTAGTCGGTTGGGGCAAGGTGATGGGTTGCATTGCCAGCCTGATTGCGGCAGAGCTGGTGGCGCCGGGACGTATCAAGCGCACCATACATTTAGGCGGCGCTGAGCATATTGTGTATCGCGTGGGGGAAGTACATGGCCGGCACACGGCGCGCGCGCAGGCAGTCGCCGATTTATTGTCGGCGGCCGACAGCAGCAAAGTGACCGCCAATCTGTGGGGCGAACGCTGGTCGAAGCTGGTGATTAACTCGATGCGCAATGGCTTGTCCGCCGCCACGGGGTTAAGCGGCAACGAACGCGATGGCCGCATAGACACGCGGCGCTTGTCGATACGCCTGGGTTCGGAAGCGGTGCGCGTGGGGCAGGCGCTGGGATTTAATCTCGAAACCATGCTGGGCATGGAACCGGAAACGCTGGCGCGCGCGGGCGAGGGCAGCGGTGACGCGCTGACGGAAATCGAGAACGTGTTGATCGAGGGTTCCAAAGGCCGCGACGACGATCAGCGTCCGTCGATGGGGCAGGATATGTTCAAGGGCCGCCGTACGGAAACGGACTTCATCAATGGCTTCGTGGCGGACAAAGGCGCTGAAATTGGCGTGCCTGCGCTGACGCACGCCAAAATGAATGAGGCCGTGAAGCGCGTCGAGCGCGGCGAAGTCCAAGCCAGCGCGGAAATCGTCCAGGGGTTTTGACATGCCGCTGACGCTGTTCGAGAAAATCTGGCAGCGCCATGTGGTAGTGGAAGAAGAAGGCGAACTGCTGCTGCATGTGGATCGCGCGCTGTTCCACGAAGGCTCGTCGCACGCCTTCGCCAAGCTCGAACAACAGGGGCGCAGCATTGCGCGGCCCCAACAGGTGTTCGCGTTCAACGATCACTACGTGCCGACCACCGGGCGTGACAAAGGGGTTAACGGCATCGCCAACGCCGAGATTCGCAACATGGTCATTCAGCTCCAGACCAATGCGACAAAGCATGGCATCACGCTGTTCGGCATTGACGACCCGCGTCAGGGCATTTTGCACATCGTGCCGCCGGAGCAGGGCATCACGCAGCCGGGGCTGCTGATCTGCGGCGCGGATTCGCATACCGCCACGCACGGCGCGTTCGGATGCCTGGCGTTCGGCATCGGCGCATCCGACATGATGCACGTGATGGCGACGCAGACCATCTGGCAGCGCAGCCAAAAAACTCTGCGCATCAATGTAAACGGATCGTTGGGTTTTGGTGTGTCGGCGAAGGACGTGATTCTCGCCATCATCGCCAAGATCGGTGTGGCGGGCGGCACCGGGCATGTGATCGAATACGCCGGCAGCACGTTTCGCACCATGAGTATGGAAGGCCGCATGACCGTGTGCAATATGTCGATTGAAGCCGGCGCGCGCGCGGGCATGATCGCGCCGGATGAAACCACCTACGCCTATATGCAGGGCCGCCCGTATGCACCGAAAGGTGCTGCATGGGATGCCGCGATGATGTTGTGGAAGCAATTGCCGACGGATGCAGGCGCGTGCTTTGACCGTGAAGTATCGATGAACGCCGCAGATATTGCGCCGATGGTGACCTGGGGCACCAACCCGGAGCAAGGCGGCCCGGTCACCGGCGCAGTGCCGAACCCGCGCGATATTGAGGACGAAATCGCCGCACAGGAAGCCGCATCCGCCATCGAATACCAGGGGCTGACGCCGGGCATGGCACTGACGGATATTAAAGTGGACAAGGTGTTTATCGGCTCGTGTACCAACAGCCGCATCGAAGACATCCGCGCGGCAGCGGAAGTGGCGAAGCTGGGCCGCGCAGTGATCCCCGCGTGGGTGGTGCCGGGGTCGCAACTGGTGAAGCGTCAGGCCGAGCGGGAGGGTTTGGATAAAATTTTAATCGCGGCGAATTTTGAGTGGCGCGATCCGGGCTGCTCGCTTTGCACGGCGATCAACGGCGATCAATTGCAACCCGGCGAACGTTGCGCGTCAACGTCCAACCGCAATTTCAAAGGCCGTCAAGGCACGGGAGGGCGCACGCATCTGGTGAGTCCGGCGATGGCAGTGGCGGCGGCGTTGAAAGGCCGTTTGACAGATGTGCGTGAGTTGATGAAAGGCGCATGAGATGACCCCTTTCACCACTCTTACTGCGATAGCCGCCCCCATAGACGAGCCCAACGTCGATACCAATCAACTGTGCCCAACACGCTTCAATAAAGTGCCGCGCGGGCCGGCCTATGCACGCGTGCTGTTTCACGACAGGCGCTTTAATGCCGATGGATCGGAGAAGGAACATCTGTTGAATGTTGCGCCGTTCAATCGCGCGCAGATTATCGTCGCGGATCGCAATTGGGGCAGCGGCTCGTCGCGTGAAAGCGCGGTATATGCGCTGTACGAATTCGGCATCCGTTGCGTGATCGCATCAAGTTTCGGCGACATCCACGCCAACAATTGCTACAAGAACGGGCTGCTGCCAGTGGTGTTAAGCGACGCTGCATGCGCGGCGCTGCGCAAGCAGTTGCGCGAGCATCCCGGTTCAACTATCAGTGTTGATTTGGCGGCGCAGACGGTGATTGACCCGCAGGGAAATCCGCATCGCTTCGACATTCATTCGGTGCGTAAAAAATGTTTGCTGGAAGGCCTCGATGACATTGCGCGCACCGTGCAGTATCGCGATCAACTTGAGGCACATGAGGTGGTGTATCGTGACGAGCGACCTTGGCTTTATACGAAAAATATATAACCATATGTTTTTAAAATGTATTTTTAGTTTTTCATCACGTGAATAATCCAGCTTGATGTGGCCGCCTTCGCCACCCGCGTCCATTTCGCCAGTTCCTGCTTCAGATTGGCATCGAGTTGCGCTGGCATGCCGTCGAGGATATCGGCGCCCACTGAAGCAAAGCCCTCGCGCGTGGTGGGCATCGCCAGGGTTTTGTTGCCCGTGGCGTTGAGCCTGGTGGTGCCGTTGCCGGCGGACGACATGGTCATCTTGCCCGCTTTGGATTTGGCCGGCACGATGAAATCATTCACTGATTTTGCGGGCAGTATGGGGTTAACCACCAGCACGATGGGCACGTGCGACAGCAGCAAGGTCGGCGACAGATCCTGCACCGGGTCATAGGGCATTTTGCTATAGAGCGACTGCGCCACGGTGACGGTGCCGCTGGACGCGAACACCAGCGTGCAGCCATGGTAGTCGGTCGCCACTGGCGATGCAAATTGCTCGTATAATCGTGCGGCGATAAACTTCATTGAAGCGCTGACAACCCATCATGCTGCCCTCCCAACGACTCGACTACTCGGCCATTATTGATCGTCCGCCGTTAAAGCTGCCTGGCGGCGCGCGCGTGGTGGTGTGGCCGATTATCAACGTGGAGTTGTGGGACATTCATCGCCCGATGCCGCGGCAGGTGCTGCCGCCGCCCACGCACGTGAACCGCCTGCCGGATTTCGCGCATTGGGCGTGGCACGAGTACGGCATGCGCGTGGGGTTCTGGCGCATGAAGCAGGCGCTGGATAATCTGGATATCAAAGCGTCGCTGTTTACCAACGCGCGGGTGATTTCTGACTACGCGCGGGTAGCGGAAGAGGCACTCAAATCCGGCTGGGAGTTTGTCGGCCATTCGTATGACCAGCAGCCGATTCACGTTGAAAAAGACCAGCGTGCAATGATCCAGCGCACGGTTAAAACCATCAAGGCATTCACCGGCAAGGCGCCGGTGGGCTGGCTGTCGCCGGGACTGACCGAAACGTTTTACACGCCGGATTACTTGGCCGAAGCCGGCATTAAGTACATCGCCGACTGGATAATCGATGACGAGCCTTGCGAGATACGCACCGATCACGGCAACGTGCTGGCGATGCCGTATAACGTGGAGTGCAACGATATTCCGATGATGATGGTGCAGCATCATTCGAGCAACGAGTTCGTCACGCGCACCATGGATCATTTTGATCGGCTGTACGAAGAAGGCAAAACGCGCGCCAAGATCATGGCGATAGGCGTGCATCCGTACATCTCCGGCGTCGCGCATCGCATCAAGTATTTTGAAGAGGTGTTCAAGCGCTTGCGCAACAAGCCCGGCGTGTTGTTCTGGACCGGCGAGCAGATACTCGATTGGTACGGCCAGCAGGGTAGGGTCGCGCCCAAGCCCAAACGCGCCGCCAAGAAGTAAGTATATGTTTTTAAGCGTAATTTAATGAAACGACTAATTTGGGGCGCGGCCTGCGGTGTGTTTCTCGCGGGTGTGCAGTCTGCCTCGGCGCAACCGGGCGCGGCAGCCGATTTGCCCGCATTTCCCACCAAGGGCCGCGGCATCCGCGTGGTGATTCCGTTTCCACCGGGCGGCGGCAACGATGTGTTTGCGCGCTTTCTGGTGCATGGCTTGAACGAAAAATTCGCGCCCGGCTCGGTGGCGGATAACCGCGGCGGCGCGGGCACGGTGATCGGCACCGAGATCGCCGCCAAGGGCAATCCCGATGGCCATACCTTGCTGATTGTGTCTGTGCCGTTTGTGGTGCTGAACGCGCTGTATCCCGAGATCAAAATCGACACGCTCAAGGATTTCACGCCGGTCATCAACGCGGGCACCTCGCCGTCGATGTTGCTGGTGCCGGCGGCAGGGCCCTATAAAAGCGTGAAGGATTTAGTGGATGCGGCGCGTGCCAAGCCGGGCGCGTTGGCTTATGCCACGTCGGGCAACGGCTCATCCACGCATCTCATCATGGAATTGTTCAAGATGGCGAGCAAAACCGATCTGGTGCATGTGCCGTACAAAGGCAGCGGCCCGGCGATGACCGCGTTGATGGCAGGGCAGGTGCCGGTGATGTTTAACAATCCGACGGCGGCGGCTGCATTCATCAAGGCGGGCCGTGTGCGTGCGCTAGGCGTAAGCGCGTCGACGCGCTTGAAAGCGTTTCCCGACGTGCCGACCCTGGCCGAGGCCGGTGTGCCGGGCTGCGAGGGCAGCGTGTTCTGGGGCGTGGCAGCGCCTGCGGGAACGCCCAAGGCCGTGGTGGCCAGGCTGAATGCGGAGTTCAATCGTATTCTGAATTCAAGTGAAATCCGCAAACACTTTACCAGTCAGGATGTCGATGTGGTGGGCGGCACGCCGGAAGCGTTTGGTGAATTTTTAAAGAAAGAAGTCGCGCTGTGGGGGAAAGTAGTGCGTGAAGCTAAAATTAAAGCGGAGTAAATAAAAAATGAAGGCGAGGACAATCGAATGAGCAGTCATAAAAATCATAGCCGGATCACCGGCTGGGCCGTGGGCGGCATACTGCCGATGATAGTCATCGCGGTCAGTGCGCAAGTGAGTGCGCAAGGCTTCCCCAACAAATTGATACGCGTAGTGAACCCCGCAGCGCCGGGCGGCAACAGCGATGTATTTTTCAGACTGCTGCAACCGAAGATGACTGAAATACTCGGCCAGCAACTGGTGTTCGATTATCGCGCGGGCGGCGGCGGCACCATCGGCGGCGAGATCATCGCCAAAAGTGCACCGGATGGATACACCGTCGGGCTGGTGGCGGCGAGTTTTGTCATCAACCCTTCGATGATTAAGAAAATGCCTTACGACACGGTTAAGGATTTCAGCGGCCTGGGCTTGATCGTTGATGTGCCCAGTGGGTTGGTGGTACATCCTTCGTTGCCGGCGAAAAACGTCAAGGAGTTGATCGCGCTGGCGAAAGCACGGCCAGGGCAGTTGTTCGGCTCATCGTCGGGCCGCGCCACGGTGGGCCATATGTCCATCGAACTGTTCAATTCGATGGCAGGCGTCAAAGTGGTGCATGTGCCGTACAAGGGCGCGGGGCCGGCGATCATCGATTTGGTGGCCGGTCATGTGCAATTGCAATTTTCCAGTCTGCCGCTGGTGTCCGGTCATGTGCAATCCGGACGCATCAAGTTGATCGCGCAGACCGGCGACAAGCGCGCGGGCTTCGCCAAGGACGTGCCGACCATGATCGAGGCCGGCATGCCGGGTTATGTGGTGAGCAGCGGTTTTAGTTTTATCGGCCCGGCCGGCATTCCGCGCGCCATTGGCGAGCGCTTGAATGGTGCGCTGGTGGCCTCATTGCGCGACCCGGCGAATCGTAAGTTTCTGCTGGATCAGGGTGCCGAACCCGTCGGCAGCTCACCCGATGAACACGAGGCCTACATCAAATCCGAAGTAGCCAAGTGGATTAAAGTGGTGAAGCAGGCGGGGATAGAGGCGCAGTAGTGCAGCCGCGGCACGTGACGTGGCCGTGATTTGCGTATTAATTAATTATCGTTTAAAAACAATTACATATAAAAAATTACTTGCGTTAAAACGCGGTTAATTGATCCGCGCGCCGCTGGCCTTAACCACCTTCGCCCATTTCTCAAGGTCCGCCGCGATTAATTTCACCATGTCTTGCGGCGTGCCTGTGAGGGCATCTACTCCCTGATCGGACAGCTTGGCCTTGATGTCGGCCTGCGCGAGGATGGCGCCGATTTCCCGGTTTAAACGCATGATGGCTTCGGGTGCTGTGTGGGCCGGTGCGAATAGCGCGTACCACAGCTCGGCTGAAAATCCGGGCACGGTTTCCGCAATGGCGGGCACTTCGGGCACCGCCGGTGAACGGCGCGGGCCGGTGACGGCGACTGCACGCAGACGGCCCGAGCGGATGTGCGGCACCACCGTGAGTGCGGAGGCGAATGACATCACGATCTGGCCGCCGATCAATTCGGTGACCGCAAGCGAGGTGCCCTTGTAGGGCACATGCACCAGCGAGGTGTTCGTCATTACCCCGAGCAGCGCGCCGGCGAGATGACCGAGCGAGCCGTTGCCTGATGAACCGTTGGTAATTTCGTTGGGCTTGGCGCGTGTCAGTGCGAGAAATTCTTTCATGGTACGCACCGGCAATGAGGGATGCACCACGAGGATCAGCGGGCTGGTGCCGATTTGCGTGATAGGGGCCAGGTCTTTAGCGATATCGAAAGGCATTTTTCGATACAGATGCGGATTGATGGTGATGGCGTTCGGCAGCACGATCAGGGTGTAGCCGTCGGGCGGTGCTTTCACCACCAGTTCGGTGCCGACGATGGTGTTGGCGCCGGGGCGGTTTTCCACCACCACCTGCTGCGTCAGGCGCGGGGTTAAGGCTGCGGCCAAAATGCGCGACAGTGTGTCGTTGCCGCCGCCGGGCGCGAACGGCGAGACGATGCGCACGGGTTTGGTTGGCCACGATTGGGCGTGAGCGTGGGTCGCTGCGATGAATAAGGGCAGTAAAAACAAAAAGATGCGCATGAGGCGGAGAATCGGTTGCATTGTTTCAGGAAGTGTAGAGAATATAGCGCGTTTTGACCTTTCAGGTGCTTGCGATGCGGGCATCAGTTTTGCATCAACCATCAGGAAAAGAAACGGAATATGAGCAGACAACCTCCAATGGATCAAAGACGAAAAGGCGATATGCTAAGGCCGCTGCCGCGCTGGATATTCATGAGCCGCTGGCTGCAGGCGCCACTGTATATCGGCCTGATCGCCGCGCAGGCGCTGTATGTTTGGCAGTTCTGGCGCGAGTTGATGCATCTCATCAGCGAAATGACCGCCAACAACGTCACCGAGGCCCAGATCATGCTGATCGTGCTCGGGTTGATCGACGTGGTGATGATTTCCAATCTGCTGGTGATGGTGATTGTCGGCGGCTGGGAATCCTTTGTTTCGCGTCTCGATCTGGAAAATCACCCGGATCAGCCGGAGTGGCTGTCTCATGTGAACGCCG
This sequence comes from Betaproteobacteria bacterium, assembly GCA_947467315.1. Taxonomy (GTDB): domain Bacteria; phylum Pseudomonadota; class Gammaproteobacteria; order Burkholderiales; family SG8-41; genus UBA5216. The sequence continues at coordinate 41,981 of CANIID010000007.1, forward strand.
GCGTGCTGAAGGTGAAGCTCGCGACCGCCATCATCGGCATCTCGTCGATTCACTTGCTGCAGACCTTCATCAATGCCGCCAAACTTGAAGAAAAGACGATGATGTGGCAAACCATCATCCATCTCACCTTCGTGTTCTCGGCGGTGGCGATTGCCTATACCGAACGGCTCATGCATTTGCCGCACAATTCAGAGAAAACACATTAAAAACAAATAGTTCGTTTTTTTCGCGTCAGGTGCGCCGCGTTAGCGCGGCAACCTGATTGCCCAGCGCGCGATGCAGCGCGCCGGCTTCGGCCATGCTTTCCTGCATCATGTGTGCGACTTCCCGCAGCCGCGGCGGCGTCTGTGAGCCGAGCGCGGCCTCGGTCTGCATTTCGTCGATCAGTGCGCTTAGCCAGGCGAGACGGTCGCCCAGATCCGCCAGCGTTTGTTCGCATGCGCCTGAAGCCGGTGCTACGAGAGCTGGCGGTACGGCGGGCTCGCCTTGCGGCATAGTCATGAAGCTGCCGGTGGATTCCGCGATATCCGGTACTGGCGGCGTGGCGGCAGGCTGACTCACCATCAGCGTCATAAAATCCCCGGTCGGCGCAGCGCGGCTTCCTGCGGCAAGTGCGGCGGGCATCGATGTGACCGGGATCTCCCGAGCCGCCGGGCTTGCGAAGTCTTGCGTCAGCACGGGCGTCGGTAAGCTGACCGCGGCTGACGTATCCACCGGTGGAACGGGCGCCACCGGCGTTTCCGCCGTGTCGGGCGCGCCACGTAACGCGCGTGCGCGCGCGGTAACGTTGCTGGCGTCGATGTCGGGCGCGGCGGCGTCCTGCAGGGCATGAGTCCATTCGGCCAGCAATTCGCGCGCGTCTTTGACCAGCGTCAGGAGTTCCGGCGTGGCGGCGAGCGATTGCCCGCGCCAATGGTTCATCGCTTGTTCCATCTCCCACGCGCACTCGCCAAAGGCAGGCAGGCCCACCATGCGTGCGCTACCTTTAAGCGTGTGAAAGGCGCGGCGGACATTGAGCAGGGCATCGTGGTCGTCGCCGTTCTTGCGTAACTGCGCGTTGCTGGTTTCAATGGCCGCCAGCACTTCACTGGCTTCTTCGAGAAACACATCCAGCATTTCGCGATCCATGCCGTCGTGCGCGGGGGCGCTGGTCGCGAGGCTCGCGACAGGCGCGGCAACCGGCTCAGCCGGCACCGTCGGCGCCACAGCCGGCATCGATTGCGTGAGCGTGAGTATGGCGTCGTTGCCCGCTTGCTGCTCATAACGCATGAAGAACATGTTGACCGCGCGTTCGGCGGGCAGCTTGCCGTACTGGCACGGCTCCAGATAAAAGCCGAGACTGCCCAGACCTTCGGCGACCCATTCAATATCCTGATCCAATGCGACGTGTCCCGCAACCGCGCAGCGCTCGATCAGGCGCTGGCATACCGTCGCCAGCCGCGAAGCGCGTTTCTGATTGGATACCTGGAATACGCCACTGACCTGGCGCATGGTGGTAACCAGCGGCGTCAGCGTGGCGTGTTGGGTATGGTCGCGCGTAAAGGCTTCAATGGTTTTTTCCACCTGGCCGAGGCTTTTCAGGATTTCGCGCGCGGTGGCGATGCGCAGATTCGCATCGTTCACTTTTTGCACGATATCGGGGCGCAGGCCCGGCGGCGAGGTGGTGGTGGCCTTGCCTTGCGCCGCATCGTTCAGCCAGCCGCGCATGATGGTGACTTGCTGCTCCAGATCGTCGGGCAGCGCATCGAAGTGATGCACAATGCTCTCGGCCATCAGCAGCGCTGACGCCATTTCGAGCGACATGATCTGCCCGTCGAGGGGATACGGGTCGGGCAGGTTGACGGTGGCCGCGCCGATAGCTTCGAACAACTGCGCCAGCGGACCATTGCTGAGTTCTCGCGATTTTTCAGTCAGCGCTGTCAACATGTCGTGGAATCGTTGCAGCCGCTTGGGTTCGCCGGAGGCGTACTCGGTCCAAGTCTCCTTGATGTTTTCGAATCGCGCGCGCACATCGTCCAGCGCAGGCTTCAGGCGAATCGCGGCGGCTGCGCCGGCGGATTGCGCTGCGGGCACCAGGCTATCGAGGCTAAAGCAGGCGCGCACGGCTTGCAGCTGCGCGTTGGCTGACCGCGACAGAGCGATGGCGTAGAGCACATCGCGTTGCGCCGGGTGCGTGTCGGCATGGGCCTGCACCGCGAGATCGCGCAACAGAAAATCGATGCGGCTGCACGCGGGTTTGACGCGCGCGATCCAGTCGGCCTGCAGGGGATCGGGCAGGGCTTCAATCGCGGCGTCGATCAGGGCGATACCGGCCCACCACAATCCGCGCGGCTCCGGCAGCCCGGCGGAAATTTTATGCAGCATGTCGAGCACGTCGCGCATTTGCACGAGGCCGTCGGGCTTGGCGCTTTCTTTTAGCCAACCCAGCAGGCCGCGCTGGTAGCGTGAGCGCAGCTCTTTCAGCAACGCCGGGATGACCGAGGGTGTGATGGTGCGCGGGTCGGCGTGGGCGGGCGTGTCGCAGGTAGGGTCGGGGAAAAACAGGTCTTTTTCGCTGGCGGATTCGTTGCCCCTGACGCGGGCCAGGTCGCGATACGCCGGAAACAGGCGCAACGGCGTATTCGCGCCGCCCGCGGCAACTTCGGCGGAAAATTCGCGCAGCGCGGTGATGCCGCGACTGATGTTTTCGATTTCGGTTTTGTCCGCAGCGCCCGAACGCATCGCGTTGCGCAACGCCGATTCCAGCTCGGTACCGTAGCGC
>CANIID010000008.1 GCA_947467315.1 Betaproteobacteria bacterium
ACCACCAAACTCAAAACCGTGGCGGTGAAGAAAGGTGACCGCTACGTGGTGAACGGGCAAAAAGTTTACATCTCGCGCATGAATCACACCGACCTGATGATTTTGCTCGCGCGCACCACCCCCATCGATCAGGTCAAAAGCAAATCTGAAGGCATGTCGATATTTATCGTTGATGTGCGCGAGGCATTGAAAAGCAAGGGCCTCACCATCACGCCGATACGCAACATGGTGAATCAGGACACCAACCAACTGTTTTTCGACAACCTCGAAATCCCCGCCGAGAATCTGCTGGGTGAGGAAGGCAAGGGCTTCAAGCACATTCTCGACGGCCTGAATGCCGAGCGTATTCTGATCGCGGCGGAATGTATCGGCGACGGCTATTGGTTCATGGATCGCGCGATCAAGTATGCGAATGAGCGCGTGGTGTTCGACCGGCCCATCGGTATGAATCAGGGCATTCAATTCCCCATCGCGCGCGCCTACGCCGGCATCGAAGCCGCCAACCTGATGCGCTACAAGGCTGCGGGCTTGTTTGATGAACACAAAGCGTGCGGCGCCGAGGCCAACATGGCCCTGATGCTGGGCGCCGAGGCGTCATGGGCCGCAGCGAATACCTGCATACAAACGCACGGCGGCTACGGCTTCGCGGCGGAATACGATGTCGAGCGCAAGTTCCGCGAGACACGGCTGTTTCAGATCGCGCCGATTTCGACGAATTTGATTTTGTCGTATATCGGGGTGCAGGTGCTGGGCATGCCGCGGTCGTTTTAACCGCGTGAACGGATAAAACCCCTGTGATCGATAACGGATAGGACGAGAAGCATGAACATTCGATTGCCTGGGCTTGCGGCAATAGCTGTATTGACGTTGATTGTGCCGGCACACGCGCAACCGTATCCCGCGAAACAAATCCGTTTGATCGTGGCCAATTCGGCCGGTGGCGGCGCCGACACCTCGGCGCGCATCATCGCGGCGGGCCTGTCGACGGCGCTGGGGCGCAACGTGATCGTGGATAACCGTCCGGGCGCGGGCGGCAATCTCAGCGCCGAAATCGCCGCCCGCGCCGCGCCCGACGGCTACAACGTGCTGTGGGGCGCTTTGTCGCACGCGGTGGGCGTCAATTTATACAGCAGGCCGGGCTACGATTTCATCAAGGATTTCGTGCCGGTGTCGCTGCTGGCTTTAAGCCCTTATGGTGTGGCGCTGCATCCGTCGCTGCCGGCGAAATCGATCAAGGAGTTGATTGCACTGGCCAAGACCAAGCCGGGCGACATTTTCTACGCCACGTCCAGCAGCGGCACGTTTCTCGCGGGCGCGCTGTTTTGCGATCAGGCGGGCATCAAAATGACCAACGTCGCTTACAAGGGCGGCGCGCCGGGGCTGGTGGCGATGCTGTCGGGCGAAGTGTCGATGACCATGACCTCCATCGCATCCATACTGCCGCACGTGCGCTCCGGCAAGGCGCGCATGGTGGCGGTGACATCACTGAACCGCACGCCCACCGCGCCCGACTATCCGACCGTACACGAATCGGGTTTGAAAGGATTCGACGCGATCTCGTGGTTTGGGCCGATGCTGCCAATCGGCTCGCCGCAAGAGGCCATCAGCCGGCTCTACAGCGAATCGGTCAAGCTCGTGAAACGGCAAGACATGCGCGAACGCCTGATCGCCAGCGGCATCGACCCCGTGGGCACGACACAGGAGGAATTCACCGCGTACGTGAAGAGCGAGGTGGGAAAATGGGCGCGGGTGATCAAGGCGAGCGGGGCCAAACCCGATTAACTACGGCGGCGTAAAGATCGGGTTGCCCTCGCATGCCGCACAGCGGCTACCGCTTCGCGGCGGAATACGATGTCGAGCGCAAATTTCACGAAACGCGGCTGTATCAGATCGCGCCGATTTCCACGAATTTGGTTTTGTTGTGTATCGGGAGGGCAGGTCCTGGGGATGCTGCGGTCGTTTTAAAAAGGCAACCAAATGTTCGCTTTGTAACCTTTTTTGAGAACGCTGAACTATCGAAGCGTTCGACATGTTCCCAATAACGTGTCGAAAAATATCTATAAATTCGACATATATTTACGACATGTCGAGAGAGTCGACGTGAGGCTGGGGGATTGTTCTCATGCGAACAAACAATAAGCGCAGAGGAAAAAACATTATAAGTATTTGTTTTTAAGGATAATTTTAAAACTCTTCGTAGCCTCTATGGTGCGCTTCAAGTTCATTCTCGTCCCCGCTATGCGTACGAAGCGGTGATTGACCCAGCCTTGTCCTGTGCCGCTTGACATGAAATGCCCGTCCGGTATTCTACGTTCTAGAATCTAGAATATCGGTGGGCGCGATGACGATACTGAAACCGCAGGATGTGCTGGTCATGCTCAAGCTGGTGGCGCTGGGCCAGCGACCGTGGTCCTATGCGCGGCTGGCCGTCGATCTGGGCATGAGCCCTTCGCAGTTGCACTCGGCCGTGCGGCGCGCGCTGGCGGCGCAGCTTGCCGTAAAAAAGGAAGACGCCATCAAGCCCCACATCCGCAATCTCGAAGAGTTCTTGGTGCACGGTCTGCGCTATGTCTTCGTGCCGCAGATGGGACAGCCCACGCGGGGCATGCCGACCAGTTATGCCGCGCCGCCGCTGGAGGCGCATTTCGCGAAATCCGCGGAGCTTCCTCCGGTTTGGCCCGATCCGCAAGGCACGGTGCGGGGCGTGGAGTTTGCGCCCCTGTACAAGTTGGCGCCGCAAGCGGCGCGCGCCGATCCGGCACTGTATGAATTGCTGGTGCTGGTGGATGCCATACGTGGCGGCCGCGCGCGCGAGCACAATCTGGCCATCAAGGGGCTGGGCAAACGGCTGGCGCAGTATGGCTAGGGCGGCAAACCCCAATATCGAGATCATGGAGCTTGCCGTCGCCCGTTTGGGCATGCTGGCGGACGAGATGGTTTTTCTGGGCGGTTGCGCGACCGGTTTGCTGATCACAGACCCGCTGGCGCCGCCGTTTCGCGCCACCAATGATGTCGATGTGATTTGCGAAGTGGCGTCGTTGCTGGATTATCAGCGCTTGTCGAAGCGCTTGCGCGCGCTGGGTTTGCGTGAGGATCAAAGCCCCGATGCGCCCATCTGTCGCTGGCGGGCGCAGGACTTGGTGCTTGACGTGATGCCCACCAGCCCGGAGATTCTGGGTTTTGGCAATCCGTGGTATCGGCCCGCCTTTGCAGCCGCCGAGCGGGCGGCGTTGCCGTCCGGCAGTACCATTCGCATGGTTTCCGCGCCGTATTTTCTGGTGACCAAGCTCGCGGCGTTTGATGGCAGGGGGCACGGCGACTACACGGCGAGCCATGATCTGGAAGACATTGTGGCGGTGCTGGACGGTCGGCCCGAAGTGGTCGATGAAATCCGGCAATGCGAGTCAACTTTGCGTGAGCACCTTCAGAATCGTCTGGCCGCGTTGTTGAGGGAATCGCGATTTGTCGAAGCCCTGCCGGGACATATGCCCGGTGATGCGGCCAGTCAGGCGCGTGTGCCGATAATCATTAAACGCCTGAAGGCAATAGCAGCGACATGATGAATCCGCCAGGTTTTGTTCCCTTGGCTCAATCCTGCTACGCTTCAGGTGTTCTCTTGTCTCGCCGAAAGTCTTCCGAGAAAGGGATCAAAAAAATAAATACTTTCCTGGCTTAACGCACATGTCCAATCTCCCCTTATCCGGCATCACCGTAGTCTCCCTGGAACAAGCCGTAGCCGCGCCCTTCTGCGCGCGCTGAAGCAGGTGGTGATGCGTCAGATGCTCACTTAGCCGTAAGCGGCGGGTCTCAAGCCTCGGTCCGGCCGGGCGCGGGCAGCGAGTTCAAGTTCAATATCCCCGTGTGCCCATTTCAACTTCCCATTGTTATGGTATTTTTATAAGCATTTGTTTTTATTGAATAAAACTAAGTTGTTTCAAGATGGCTGCAGGCGAGTTTCAAGATAGTCCGGGCCTTTCTGGCAGTCCGAGGGGGCGCTGGCCGGAACGCCGACCGGCAATTGGCCGCTGGTGAAATAGGCAGATCGACGCTTGTTTTCCTTATTCAAGGCAAGCATGCTCTAAAGTCGCCGTTGTTCCCTTGAATAGGCCACTAAGCATAAATATCGAAATTTAGTTAATGTATACTTGAGTTAAAAGTATATTTCTGTGATATTAGCATCATGATCGCTACTCCAGCCGAGCTGTTTGCCGTTCTCCGCCAGTACAACCCGTGGTGGAGTGGCGCGCGTGTTGCTGACCTGCCATCGTGGCGGCGGGCGGCGTTTCGCGAGATCGCCGCATGGGTTGAGAACCCGCCCGGTGGCCGGGCGTTGCTGTTGTCTGGCGCCCGGCAAGTTGGCAAGACCACGTTGTTTTTGCAGGCGATCGATGGGCTGCTCGATCGCGGCGTACCGCCGCAGAACATTCTGTATGTCACCTTCGATCATCCACTGCTGAAGCTGGTGGGGCTGGAGGAACTGCTACGCCTGTGGCGCGAGTTCGAGCCCGCGCATGAGGGGCCGGAATATTTGTTCCTCGACGAAATTCAGGTCACCAAAGATTGGCAGACATGGCTCAAGCATCAGGTTGATTTCGATAAGCGCCGGCGCATTGCGGTCACGGGTTCTGCGACGCCGTTGACGCGCGAAGGGCAGGAGTCTGGTGTCGGGCGCTGGCAGACGATTCGGCTGGCGACGCTGTCGTTTTTTGAATACCTGCAGTTGCGCAAGACCGAGCCGCCAAAGTTGCCGGAGGTTGCGTCGCTGGCGCAGTTGTTTGACTGGCCGGCGCAGGATTTCGTGCGGGTGGCGGAGGAGGCGCGGTCGATAACCGGGCAGTTCCATGAATATCTATTGCGCGGCGGCTTTCCGCAAACGGCGCTGGTCGAAAATCTCACCACGGCGCAGAAGCTGCTGCGCGAGGACATTGTTGATAAGGTGCTCAAGCGCGACATGACTGCGTTGTTCGGCGTGCGCCGGGTTCTTGAGTTGGAGCAGGTGTTTCTGTATCTCTGCCTTCATGACGGCGGGCAGCTTGATCTTGCCGGCCTGTGCAAGAGCCTCGCACTCAAGCGCCCGACGGTCGCGAGCTTCATCGATCTGCTGGAAGCCACGCATCTCATTTATCGCCTGATGCCCTTCGGCTACGGCAAGGAGGTGTTGCGCGGACGCGCCAAGGTGTATCTTGCTGATCCGGCCATCGGGCCGAGTGTGCTGCTCAAGGGTAAGTCGCTTCTTGAGGATGATACGGCGCTCGGCAATGCGGTGGAGTCAGCGTTTTTCAAGCATGTCTATACGCGCTTTTATCGGCGTGCCATGCGTTTTTCGTACTGGCGTGGAAAGAAAGGCCATGAGGTCGATGTGATCGCGGATACTGGTGACCGCCTGACGCCCTTTGAGGTTAAATACCGTGCGACGGCCACGGGCGTGGGAGAGCTCAAAGGATTGATAGAGTTTTGTGAATACCGAAAAGTGTCGCGTGCCTATGTCATCACAAAGGACATCCGCGATTTTGGTGTGTTGCCGTTATCCGCAGTCGATGGCGGGGCGCTGGCATTGAAAATACCTGCCGCGCTGGCCTGTTATTGGCTGGGCAGATCAGAATTGACTGAGCAGGTTGAAGTCTGAATGATAGAGTGAATTTTCATAATAGAGATTTGAATCCCATGCTTCCCTTATCCGGCATCACCGTAGTATCCCTCGAACAAGCCGTAGCCGCCCCCTTCGCCGCGCGCCAACTCGCCGAGCAGGGCGCGCGCGTTATCAAGATCGAGCGGCCCGGCGCGGGCGACTTTGCACGCAGTTACGATCAGGCGGTGCTGGGGCAATCCGGCTACTTTCTGTGGCTGAATCGCAGCAAGGAAAGTCTTTCGTTGGATGTTAAAAAAACAGAATCAAAACAAATACTGACGAAGTTAATCGCGAAGGCGGATATTTTTATTCAGAACCTGGCGCCGGGCGCGGCCAAGCGTCTGGGGCTGGGGGCGGACGAGCTGATGGCGAAACATCCGCGCCTGATCGTGTGCGACATCTCGGGTTACGGCGACAGCGGCCCGTATGCGCACAAAAAAGCCTACGACTTGTTGATCCAAAGCGAGGCGGGCATTCTCGCGGTAACGGGCACGAAAGATTCGCCTGCGAAAGTGGGTGTGTCGTTGACTGATATCGGCACCGGGCTGCACGCTTACTCCGCGATACTCGGCGCGCTGTATCAGCGCGAACGCACCGGCAAGGGCCAACGTATCGAAGTCACCATGTTCGAGGCGATGGTGGAATGGATGAATCACCCGCTGATGTACGAACATTTCGGCGGCAAGACTATGCAGCGCGCCGGCCCTGACCACGCCATCATCGTGCCCTATGGCCGCTTCACCGCAGGCGACGGCAAGGATGTGATGCTCGGCATACAAAATGAACGCGAGTGGGCGTCGTTCTGCAAAACCGTACTCGGTCAACCGGAGCTTGCCACCGACCCGCGCTACGACAACAACACCAAGCGCAACGCCGCGCGCACGGAATTGATCGCGCTCATCACCGGCATTTTTGCCAACATGACTGCCGAGCAGGTGATTGTAAAACTCGACGAAGCTGGCATCGCCAACGCACGCATGAACACGCCGAATGAGGTGTGGGATCACCCGCAACTGAAAGCGCGCAACCGCTGGCGCGAAGTCGATACGCCGGCCGGGCGCATCCCCGCGCTGCTGCCGCCGGTGACCAGCTCGGAATACGAAGTGCGCATGGATGCGGTGCCGTCGGTGGGGCAGCATACCGATGCGATCTTGCGCGAGATCGGGTATGGAGATGCGGAGATTGCGGGGTTGCGGGCGGGCGGGGTGGTGTAGTGCATTAGGGGAGGCGTTGCATGTCACACTGCAACCTTGTGGGCGCGTCAACATCAACATCGTCATTCCCGCGTAGGCGGGTATCCCCTTCCCCTCGGGGAAGGTAGGTTGGGGGAGTTCGGTCTCATGTGGCACTGTGTTATGGGTTCCCGCCTGCGCGGGAACGACAGTAAGGTGAGTATTTCTTCTTCGGAGGCAAAGCCATGCAAGTACACGAACTCGTAGCCCAATTCGCCATGGCCGGCGAAAGCGCCGATTCCCTAAGCGCCGCGCGTGAACAACTCGAAGCGCTGCGCGGTGATCTGGGCGCGATTGAGCAGGCGTTGAGTTATGTCTCCGGCACCGGCGGCAATGCGCGGCAGGTGTTTTATCGCTCGCCTTCCATCACGTTGTTGAAAGTGTGTTTTCCCGCAGGCCGTCGCACGCCGCCGCATGACCATGGTGCGTGGGCGGCGATTTTGTTGTTGTCGGGCGAAGAAAAAAACACGCTGTACCGCAATGAAAACGACACGCTTCGCCGCGCCAGCGAGGTGACGCTGACGCGCGGCTCGATATTGCCGATGCGCGCAGACACCGCGCATGTCGCGGAGTGCATCGGCAACGTGCCTGCCATCGGCTTGCATGTCTACGGCGGCGATATTCTCGATTTGCCGCGCCGCATGTGGCATCCCGAAACGCTGCAAGCGCATCCGCTGGACTGGACGCTATACGAACAATTTGCGCAAGCGGCCTCCAAGGCGGCCAGTGCGCCGTTGACCTGAAGGAATGCACGATGCCTGACTCAAGCTTTCAACTCGAAGAAGCCACCATCGGCGAACTGCACGCCGCGATTCAATCAGGGCAGATCACCGTGGTTGAGGTGGTGCAGCGTTACATCGCCCGCGTGCGCGCCTACAACGGGGTGTCGAGCCTGCTGGTAACCCAGGACGGCGCGACAGTGCCGTCGGCCACCGGGACGGTGCGTGGCGGGCAGCCGCTGAAATTTCCCACGCAAACGGTGAAGGCATCCAGATTCCTGCCCGATCTCGACAAATACCAAGGCGCGCCGCTGGAGTTCGGACGCATGGAAGCCACTGCGTCCGACCGGGAGGTGCAGCAACAGTTCGGCATGATTGCCGGTATTCCCAACGCGGGGCAGGTCAACGCGCTGGCGACGCTCAATATCCGCGGCGAACGTTCGGTGACGTGCAAGGGCGACTTTGATCTTCATCCGTCGAAGGGGGCGCTGCCCAAGGGCGCGCCGCCGGTGTGCGACCAGTTTCGCCAACAGCCGGATGCGCTGGAGCGCGCGGCTGAGCTCGACGCGCAGTACGGGCGTAATCCGGATTTGGAAAAGATGCCCATGTATGGCGTGGTGTTTTCGTTCAAAGATGCGTTCGACACCAATGACATGCGCTCGACTTGCGGTGGCGATGCGGCGTACGACATTGATTTCCCCGCGCGCGATCACATCCTCGTCGATCAGTTGCGCAACAAGGGCGCGATCATTTTTGCCAAGGCGGTGAACACGGAGTACAACGGTCGCGCGGGCGACCCCGGCGGACGCAACAAGCCGCACAAGGTGTTGCCCTCAACGCTCGGTTATCAACGCGCCACCTGGGGCGGCAATCCGTCCAACCCGTACGACACCACGCGCGCGGCGTCGCTCGGTTCAAGCTCGGGTTCGGCATTGTCGGTCAGCACCAATATGGTGATGGCGAGTCTGGGTGAAGAAACCCGCGCCTCGTGCCGCGGGCCGTCGAATCACAATGCGGTGGCGCTGATACTGCCGCACAAGGCGATGCTCGGTTTTGACGGTGGTGCGATCGGTGCGGATATTTATTGTGACCGCGCCGGCATCCACTGCCGCAAGATTGCCGATTGCGCGAAGGTGCTGGATGCCTTGAAGGACAATGAAAACGGTTACTACGATCCGCGCGACGTATACACCACGGTGCCGCGTTCGTCGGTGTTGAGCACGCCGTATGTGACTCATGCGAACGCTGCCACCACGTTGAAAGGCATGCGGTTGGGCGTGATCCGCGAATCGATGGCGTATCCGCCCGGCAATAAATCCGAGGAACCCATCGTCACCGCCGCCGCGCGCGAGATCAAAACCATCCTTGGCGGCAAACTCGGCGCTACGCTGGTGGAATCGTCGCATCGGCACTGGCAACGAGACCCGGACGTCGAATTGATGACGGTCGATTTTCGTCAGGCGTTGGCGCGGCTGGTGCCGGTGTTTATGCCGGATATTTTATTTCGCCTCAGCAGAGATGGGCAGCCCGTGTTTAAGGCATTCGCCGCGGCTGTCGAACCCACGGAATTCGCACCGGGCAAGGTATTTGGTTCGGGCAAGATGAAGCCCATCGATTACCTCATTGAATTGGCCGATGGCCGCATCGAGCCGCCAGAGAATTTCGACATCGGCACGGTGCAGGATCAAATCCTCGCCAACAGTTTCAGGTTTCACATTCCGCAATATCTCAAGCGCCGCGCCGCCGATTGGAAATCACGCGGATTTAGTGAAACGCTGGATGACTTCGCCAAACTCAATGCGCGCTCGAAATTCTGGGGTGATGATGGCCGCGCCGGATTCAAAAACTGGGAAGAAGTCACCGACCCGCGCAATCCGCTGGGCGGGCGGCAGGGCGTGGACGAGCGCATCATGCTGCGCGAGCTGCTGCGCCGCGTGGACATGATGGTGATCCACGAAAACAAACTCGATTGCCTGGTGCGCGTGCATACCGTGTTTCCGCCGGCGATCATCGGCGGCGCGCATCAGCCGGGTTATCCCGGCAACACGCGCCCGGAAACGTATTACGGGCCGAATGCCGGGTTGACCGAAATTCTGATACCGGCGGGGTATGTGAGCACCGCATACGATCCGATTTATAAATTGTCCGCCGACGGCAAGCGTTATGAGATGGCGCACTCCGACAAACCCACGGCGCTCGCCGCACCGGGACTGCCGTTTTCGCTGGTGTTCCGCGTCGAGCCCGGCAAGGAAGATATTTCGCTCAAGGTGGCTGCGGCGTACGAGGCGGCTTCAAAACGCCGCGTGCCGCCGCCGGCGTTTGTACCTTTACCGCATCAGGGAAATTGACATGGACAACACCACACAAACGCTGGCGAATTACGTAACCAGCCTGCAATACGATCAATTGCCGGCCAGCGCAATACACGAAACCAAAAAACGCCTGGTGGATGCCATCGCCTGCGCTATCGGCGGCTACACCAGTGAGCCCGCGCAGATTGCGCGCCGGGTCGCGGCGAACAACAGCGGCACGCCGCCGGCGCGATTGTTCGGCACCGGCAAACAAACCTCTATGGAAATGGCGGCGTTCGCCAATGCCGTGATGGTGCGTTACCTCGATTTTAACGACACCTATATCGCCAAAGGCTCCGGTCACCCCAGCGACATGACGGCCGCGATACTTGCGGTGGCCGAGGCGCAGCGGTGCAGCGGCAAAGACACCTTGCTTGCCATCGCGATTGCCTACGAAGTGTATGCCGCGATGGCCGATCAGATCGCGTTGCGCGATCTGGGTTGGGATCAGGGCGTGTTCGCGGTGCTGGGCACGGCGGCGGGTGTGTCGAAGTTATTGAAGCTCACCATCGCGCAAACCGGCGATGCGCTGGCCATTGCCATTACCGCGAACATCGCCACGCGCCAGACGCGCAGCGGCGAACTGGCGATGTGGAAGGGTGTTGCCACTGCCGCCGCCGTGCGCTCAGGGGTGAACGCGGCGCTGTTGGCGCAAGCGGGCATGACCGGCCCGACGGCGGCGTTTGAGGGCAAGGATGGCGTGTGGGAAAAGGTGACTGGAAAATTTCAGTTGGGCGCCATGGGTAGCGCCACCGTGCCGTTCGGCATCGAGCGTACCAATCTGAAATTTTTCCCGTCGGAATATCATTCGCAGGCGCCGCTGTGGATCGCACTCGAATTGCGCAAAAAGGTTTCCGTGGCGGACATCGAAGCCATCAACGTACAAACCTATTTCACCGCGTGGAGCGAAATCGGCAGCGAGCCAGCGAAGTGGGCACCGAAAACCCGCGAAACCGCCGATCACAGCCTGCCGTATCTGCTGGCGCTGGGGTTCACCGACGGGCGCATTACCGTGGATAGCTTCAGCCAGCAGCGCATCAACGACCCGGCGCTGCGCGCTTTGATGAACCGCATCAAGATCGTGGAAAATAAAGAATTCACGCGGCAGTTTCCGCACAAACTGATGACGGAAATCGAAGTCATCACGCGCGATGGAAAACGCTTCGTTGAATCGGCCCAGTACTCGAAAGGACACGCGAAGAACCCGATGACCGACGCCGACGTGGAAGCCAAGTTCGGCATTTTGTGCGAGGGCTTGATGGCCAATGCGCAGCGTGATGCCTTGCTCAAATCATTGTGGAACCTCGATCAGGCCGCAGACTTGACCGCGCTGCTGGATTTACTGGTGATGAAGTAGGGCGGGAGCCATCCCGCCTTCCGTGAGCCGCACCAAAGGCGGGATGCGCTGCGCTCCTCCCGCCCTACGAATTGAGAACGACCGACTGCGTGTTAAAGTGATCTTGCCATGACCGTTACGCATACCCAGCCTCCCATTCGCGCCCGCATCGGCGTCATCGTGCCCAGCGTCAACACCGTAGTTGAACCCTGGTTCAGCGCGGTATGTCCGCCGGGTGTAACCCTGCACGCGGCGCGCATGTTCCTCGATAACAACCTCACGTCCGAATCGCTGGTGCGCATGGATCGCGACGAAGGCCTACGCGCGGTGAAGCAGATCATGAGTTGCAAGCCCGCAAGCGTGGCGTACTGCTGCACGGCGTCCAGCATCGTGCAGGGGCTGGAATACGACGGGCGTTTGAATCACGAGCTGAATCACGCGGCCGGCGTGCCTGCGTTCACGGCCACACTGGGTATCATCGAAGCGCTGCACGCGGTGGGCGCAAAACGCATTGCTGTTTGCTCGCCGTACACTAAGGCGATTGATGACGCCGAGCATGTGTTTTTTTCCGCCGCCGGATTCGACATTCTCGGTTCGGCGCATCTGGGCATCGCCGATGCATTTGCGCTGGCCGACCCCACACCCGACGACATTTATGCGCTGTGGAAAAAATCGTGGCATGCCGATGCGGATGCTTCGCTGATTACCTGTCTCAACATGAACTCGCAGGAGGTGATTGAACGCATTGAAGCGGAAAGCGGCAAGCCGGTGATTACTTCGACGCAGGCGACGCTGTGGAAGCTGCTGCGGGCTGCGGGCGTGCAGGACCGTATCGAAGGTTTTGGCACGCTACTCATGGATTTTTAAAAAACGCATTAAAAACAAATACTTACATATAAACTTTGAGGCATCATGAACGACACCTACGAAACCCCGCCGTCACCGTACTGGATGCTCCAATTCATCGTAAAACACGGCGACTGGATCGCGCTAGTCAGCGGCATGTTGCCCTTGCTCGCCAGCATTGCGTGCGTGGCCGTGTGCGGCATCACGCCCTGGGCCATTGCCGTGGGCGTTGTTGGGTCGGCATTTCTATTTCTGTTGATGCGCAGTTTTGTGGAGCTGGTGCGGGTTATCGTCGATATGCTGTTGCCCAAGTAGCATGCGGTTGCGTTTTGCGGCAGTCACGCTACTGATGAGTGCGGGCGTGGTGTGCGCCCAGCCGTGGCCCATTAAGCCGATACGCATGCTGCTGCCGTTCCCGCCCGGCGGCGGCACCGACGCAGTGGCGCGCATGCTCTCGCCGCGTCTGAGTGAAGCCACCGGTCAGCAATGGGTGATCGACAATCGCGGCGGCGCGGCGGGCAATATTGCCGCTGAACTCGCGGCGCGCAGCGCGCCCGACGGGCACACCGTGCTGATGGGCTTTTCCACGCTGATGACGGTGAACAAAAGCCTCTATCCCAAGGCGCAATTCGATCCGGTGAAAGACTTTTCGCCGGTAACCCATATGGCCGTTTCGCAATATCTGCTGACGGTGCATCCGGCGGTGGCCGCCAAGTCAATAACGGAACTGGTAGCGCTGGCCAAGGCCAAGCCCGGCGCACTGAACTATGCTTCGGCGGGCGTGGCCAGTCCGCTGCATCTGAGCGGTGCGCTGTTCAGAAGCCGTGCCGCAGTGAATATTGTGCATATCGCTTACAAAGGCGGCGGCCCGGCCGTGGCCGCGGTGCTGGCGGGTGAAGCGCAGATGGTGTTTGGCAGCGTCACCGCATCAATGCCGCTGGTGCGCGCCGCCAAACTGCGCGCGCTGGCAGTCACCGGCCTTGCCCGCTCCAATCTCGCGCCCGAACTGCCGACCCTGCACGAATCCGGCTTCCCGGGCTTCAATGTCACGGCCTGGCAAAGCATGGTGGTGCCGGCAGGCACGCCGCGCGGGATCGTGATGCGCATGCATGGCGAGATCATCAAGGCGCTGGCCACCCCGGAAGTGACGCGCCTGTTTCACAATATCGGCTATGAGATCACCGGCACCACGCCGGAAAAGCTGGCGGAGATTATTCGCGATGAATCACGGCTTTGGGCGCGGGTGATACGCGAGGCGAATATTCGGCCGGAGTAAGCAAATAGACTATCTACGCAGCCGGTGTAGGTTGGCGCCGAGCCTGCGAAGCCCAACACAGCCGTTCGTGGTAAAGCAACGAGCATCCACGTTTCCAACGTGTGTTGTTGGGCTTCGCAAGCTCAGCGCCAACCTACAAATGCCTGCTTCTCACGCGACATAAAGCGCGGCATTCCTGCCTGCGATCCGTCCCGACACAAACGCCCAACTCAAGTGATGTCCGTGGCCTTCCAGCAGCATGCCGCTTTGGCCGTTGGCGCCAGCGGCGTATAGACCGGGAATAATTTGTTCGTTTTTGCCCACCACTTCCAGATTCAGCGTGACCTTGAGCCCGCCGTTGGTGAAGATGATGTAGGCCTTGGCGGGGCCGAGCGCGTAGAGCGGCGGCTTCACGATGGCGGGGCGCTCGCCACGCATAGGAGAATCACCGGTTTGTAAGCCCGCGTTGTAATCCGCCAGGGTTTTTTCCACGGCGGCGCGGGGTAGTTGCATGCTGGCGGCGAGTTCGCCCGGCGTGGCTGCACAATGAAAGATATCCTGCCGCGTACGGCGGTAGTCTTCCAGATAGGCATAGCCGACGGAAGGTGCGGTGGAGATGAAATGCGGCCATTGCTGGTAGCGATCTGCCACGGTGCTGTCGAAAATCATCCATGCCAGGCCGTCCGGCCGCGTTGCCGCACTGTGCGCGGGTTGATCGCGCTCGTCGCCAAAGCGCAGGCCGTCGCGATCCACGAGTATTGCGCCGTGTTCATAGAGGCTTTTCTCGGGCGCCAGCGCGGTGGTGAGATAGTTCATCAGCACGGGACGCAGGATGCGCTTGGGCAGATGATCAAATCCCCAGTGCAGCAGTTTGGTGATCGCGGGCAGCGGCGGCAGTCGTTGTTCCAGCGTGGTGTGCATGGGTGGCACAAAGCGCAGGATCGGGCCACGGATGTAGTCGCCGTTGATCACGGTGCCACCGCAGTCCATGCCCATGCGGATGCCGTCGCCGGTGTTGGTGACGTTGACTGCATCGACGTTGGCGATGAGTTCCGATGAAAAGCGCGCCTTGAGTTCACGGCCGCCGCTGTAGTCGCCGGCGGCGAGCACTACGCCTTTGCGGGCGATGTACTCGCAGGTCGTGCCATCTGGCTCGCGCGCTATCACGCCGCGCGCACGACCGTTGTCGATGATGAGTTTTTGCGCTTCGGTATTCAGGTGTATGGCCACACCCTGTTTCGTGCAATGGCGCCCCAGCAGATACGGAAACGCGCGCGAATTCGGCAGCACGTTGTGCATGCGGGGGCGGCGGTGCGGTGGTTCGGGGAAGGGGCCAACGAATTCCAGACCGGCGGATAGCAGCCATTCAAACATCGCCGGCGAGTGATCGCATAACACGCGGCCCAGTTCGAAATTGTCGCGGTGTTCGAGCTTGAGTGCAGATGAGAATAGCTTCAGGTCTTCGAGATGATCTTGCGGGTTGTCGGTGATGCCTGCTTTGCGTTGATGCGGGGTTTGCGTGGCGGTGACGGAGCCGACGGACCATGCGGTTGAGCCGCCGAGCTGCGGATTTTTTTCGAGCAGGATGACTTCGGCGCCTGCGCTGCGGGCAGAGCTGGCGGCGGCTAGGGCTGCGCCGCCACCGCCGACTACGATGACGTCGGTTTCGATACGTGCGGCAGTTGGCATTACCAACACCGTCGTTCTGGCGGAGGCCAGAACCCAGGTTGTAAGACTATGCGAAGCATCTGAATAAGGGCCCTGCGTGGAATTGTGTTTCCCCCCTTCCTACATCCCCCGCGTCGCAGGGGGAGGGGATACTGGCCTTCGCTAGAATGACGGGTTGGGATTTTTTTGCGCCTAACTCCTCACGCCTCACGCCTTATAAGGATACTCGTTAAACCGCTCTTCCCAATCGCAAACGTTATCCTTGGTGTAATCCAGCGCATACCAACGCGGGAAGCCGTGCAGCGTTTGCCCGCCGTCGATCATGATGCCTTCGCCGTTGATGTACGAGGCGTCGTCCGACAGCAAAAACGCCACCAGCTTGGCGACATCCTGCGGCTTGCCCCAGCGGCCGACGGGCGTTTCGCGGATCAGCATGCGCTGCATGCGTTCATCGCGCAGCATGGGCGTGGTCATGCCGGTTTCGATCACGCCGGGCAGTATGGCATTGACGTTGATGCGGTAGTTGCCGAGTTCGGCGGCCATGTGCTTCATCAGCATTTCGACGGCGGCTTTGGAAGCGCAATACGCGCCGAGTTGATCGGCGATTACTTTTGATCCGCTGGATGCAGTCAACACCATCTTGCCGCCTTTCCCGCGCGCGATCATGCGCTTGGCGACTTCCTGGCATACATAGAACGTGCCGTTCAAATTGACCTGCATGATGAAATCCCAGTCGGCTTTTTTCATGTCGACGATGGGCACGAATTTGCCGGTGCCGGCATTGGCGAACAGCAAGTCGATCTGGCCGTAGTGCGCTGCGACTTCGGCCACCATCGCTTCGACGCTTTCGCCTTTGGCTTGATCGAATACAAAGGCTTTTGCGCCTTTGTCGTTCATCGCAGCCGTGTTGCAGAGGGCAACGGTTTCTTCGGCGATTTCGGGCTTGCGGTCAGCTACAGCAACCATCGCGCCGCGCGATGCCAACTCTACGCAGGTGCCTTGGCCAAGGCCACGGCCACCACCAGTGACCAATGCCACTTTTCCTTTAAAATCAATCATTTACTTTGACCCTGCGGGATTGGCAACAGCGGCGGCAATGGCTTTGGGTGCCATGCCCAGCGCCTCGCGGTATTCGGCGGGCGACATCAGATCACGACCCAGCAGTTGCGCGATTTGTTTCATATGCAAAAAACTCTCGACGTTGCTTTTAATGATGTCGTCGCGATGCGGGTAGGGCCAGATGGTGTCTTCCATGCCCACGCGCACGTGCAGGCCGAGCAGCATGGCAAAGGTGGTCAGATAGGTGCTGGCACGGCCGGCCGCACAAACCAGAATAAAACAATTCGGATCAATGTCGCGAATCGTGCGCACCATGCGCATCAACCCATCCACCATTTGCTGCGGATTGTGCATCGGGCTGCAGCCGGGAAGTGCGGGCAGGATCAGCCAGTAATAGGGCGGCTTGACCAGCCCGCTGGCGACCAGAAAGCGCCGCGCGTTGTCGATATCGCCGTCGTCGTAAACCGAGATGATCGGCTTGGCGCCGTGCTGTTGCGCGAGCTGCGCCTTCTTGATCACCACATGCGGCGCTTTGAAAAACATGCTGTCGCCGCAGCAGATGGCGGTGGTGTTGACCGGCAGCGCGTCGAACAGGCCCATTTTCATGGTGGATTCCATGACGGCGCTTTCTTCGTCGGTCACGGCCACCAGGCAGCCGTCGAACATCACATCCGGATACTTTTTCTTCAGCGGCGCGATCACGTCGTGAAAGCGTTGCGGGTCCAGCGCGTTAAAGCCGCCATCGTCGCGCACGTGGATGTGGATGCTCGGCGCGCCGGCCTTGATGCATTCCTCGGCCGAATCGCGAATTTCATCCACCGTGATCGGCTGATTGGGGTTGCTGCGTTTGCTGAAAAACGCGCCGGTGATGGTGGCCGCAATCATCACCTTTTGCGGGATGTCCCACTTGGGCATCGGGTCCACGTCCGCGAAGCGGCTGGTGAAAGGGTCCAGCACTTCGGGCATGCCGTAGGGCTTCCAGGTGGTTTTGAGGCCCTCGCGGGCCACCCATTTATCGACCTGCTTCCATTTGATTTTGTCGTCGCTCATATAGCTCTCCTCGTATGTTTCCCTGATTGATGGGGTTGCGCCTCACGCCTCACCCCTTACGCCTCACCCCTCATTTCTTAGGCACAGCCCGCTCCGCCTTGCCAATGTAATCACAATCCTCATCCCGCACAATGCGCAACGGTTTGCCTTCTTCAATCTCTTCAATCACATGCGCCATGATACCCGGCACCACAGCAATCAAAGCCACCGCCGCCATTTGCATCGGCCGAAAGCCCATTTCACTCATGATCGCGCCCAGCATGCCGTCAACGTTGATACACAAACCCTGACGATTCGTCACGCGTACAAATTCGGCGTGTATGGACTCGAACATTTTGATTTTGTCGCCGAGAAAACCGTTATCGGATGCGACTTTGCGCAGACGAATCGCGCGGAAGTCATCGCCCTTGTGCGTGGGGTGCCCCAGGCCAGGAATGCGCTTTTTCTTCGCGCGGATGTCGGCCACCACGCGCTGGGCGGTTTCTTCCATCGTGATGTTTTCGCTTTTCATCATCTTCAGCGCGTTGTCGAGAAACTCGGCGCTGTGCTGCGGTGAAATCGTGTTCGAGCCGGCTGTCAGCAAGCCGGCAGCGGTGCCCGGTACCAGTTGCGGATTGCCCGATGCGGCGTAGCGCGCGGCCAACACGCTGGCGGCAACAAAGCCGTGATCGAGCAGGCTATTCAGCATGGCATCCATCATTTTGCTTTCCTGCGGCGTCGGCAGTTCACCGCGGATGGTGAGGAATACGCCGTCGGCGTAGGTGTAGTGGCCGATTAAGTCTTCGTGCGAGTAGCCGTGGATGATGACTTTGCCGTCCATCACGCGGCTGATTTTGGTGGCCCATTCGTGTGCCATGCATTCTCCTTGAGTTGTCGTTAGGTGTGAGGCGTGAGGCGTGAGGCGCGGGGCGCGGGGCTGTGGCGGTGTCACGCCTCACTCCTCACGCTTCACGCCTTACTTCCTTAGCGCACCTTGCACGTCGATGCGTGTGCGCAGTACCGCCAGTTGTTCATCGTTGGGCAATTCAGTGACAGGAATGGAAGGCGGGATTACCAATTCAAAGCCGGTGTTCTTTTTCACGTCATCGACACTCACGCCCGGATGCAATGACTTCAAACGCATGCGCTTGCTGCCGTCCTCGAAATCCATCACACACAAGGGCGTGACCACATACCGCGGGCCGCCGCCGGGCAAGCCCAGCTTGGTGCGTGCGTCGTCGCCGCCGCTGCCCCAGCCCAAGGCGGAAATGAAATCACACTTGGGAACGAAGATGCGCGGATCGTGCGAATTCACCACCAGATGAAAACGGCTGTTCATCACCGTGGCGTTGCACACGCCGATGGCGCCCGGCCCGCGAAACTTGAGCGCCTTGTAATCCTTGCCGATGCCGATCAGGTTGCTGTTGCCGTATTGATCGATCTGCAAGGCACCCGCGAAGAACACGCCGCGCTTGCGGAATTTCATGTTCTCCACCAGATCGTTGTGCAGATAGTACGCCTCGGCCCAGCGCGTGGCGCGATGGTCGGTAATCAACTCGAATTCCTCGATCACCGGTTCGTTCAGCACGTTGGCCTTGGTCATCGCGATCATCACCGACATGTTCGCACCCCACATCAGGTGCGCAAGCAGCACGCCGGCGCGCGGCACCGGCAGATTGGCGCCGACTTCCACCCATTCGCCATCGACTAAGTCGCGTGCCAGCACGGTGGCCATGATTTCTTTGGTTGTGGCTTGCATGTTAGTACTCGTTCAACGACAACAGGTTACGAATGCCGACGCGTTCCAGATACTCGGCGTGATCTTTCGGCCCGGTGACGAATTCATCGAGATACGCCTGCAACGGTGCGAAATCATCCGACTTGGCCCACGCGGTAGCGGCCTGCACGTATTGCTTGATATGCGCCTTGTCTTCGATGTAATGCCCAGGGCTGGAATACGGATGCGCACCGAATTTTGCACGAATGATGCCGTCGGCGCCGGGGATCGCGGTCTTGCCCGGATCGGCTTTGATTTGCTCATTCGACACCACTTGCTCGACCTGCACATAGGTTTCGTCAGCGGCCGCATAAATCGCGCGGTCGCCGTAGCCGTGGCCGATGTATTGCACATTGCCGTAGGCGTCAGATGTGGCGGCATGCAGAAACGCGATGTCGATATTGACGGCCGGTATCGCCAGCAGAGTTTCGCCATTGAGCGGGTCTTTGAATTCCTTGATCGCCGGGTTCATTTGCGGGAACGACGTGCCGACACCGGAGCGCCAGGGATTGAACGGCACGCGTTGCGCAGCGGCGCGCAGGGCGCAGTAATACATGGCTTCGTCGAGTTCAAACACTTCGACTTTGCCGCGCTCCGCGGCGGCGCGAAACGCCGGCCCGATGGGGGCAAGCACTTCGCCTCCCACGTACGGCGCGACGACTTTTTTCGCCACGCCGGCGGCGATCAGTAAATCGATTTCCAAGCCCGAAGAGGCGGGGCCGACGACGGTGAGATTTTTTACGCCGCGTTTGATCAGGCCGCGCACCACCAGCATCGGGTGGCTGGAATTAATAAAGCCGCCGATGGCGATGGTCATGCCGTCTTTGACTTTGGCTAGTGCATCGTCGAGTTCGATGATGCGTTTTTTGCGTTGGGGTGTCGCTGTATCACTCATGAAGATATTTCCTTAATGCCGCAAACTTGAAAAACCACTTCCCTCCCCTTCAGGGGGAGGGTTAGGGTAGGGGTGGGGTGGCTGTGCTAACCCCACCCCCATCCCAGCCTTCCCCCTGGAAGGGGAAGGAGAAAAATGGCGCCGCAAGCGGCGAAAAATTTAGTGGGCTATCTGTCCGCCATCAATCACATAAGCCTGTCCGGTCACGAACGACGACTCATCGGAGGCAAGATAAACCGCCATCGGCCCGATGTCTTCCGGCTTGCCGAAGCGCCGCAGCGGAATCTGCCGCAGGCCCGCATCCACCGTTTTCTGATCCTGCATGTACGGCTTGGTGAGGTCGGTTTCGATCCATCCGGGGCAGATGGCGTTGACGCGCACGTTGTAGCGTGCCCACTCCACAGCGAGCGCCTTCGACAATTGCGAGAGGCCGCCCTTGGTCATGCAGTAAATCGAATTCCACGGCGCGCCGACGAAGCTGTAGATCGACGACATGGTGATGATACTGCCACTTTTTTGTTCCACCATGCCTTTGCCGACGGCTTGCATGGTCATGATGGCGCCTTCCAGGTTGGTGGAAATCAGGCTGCGCCAGTCGTCGGGCTGCATATCCAAAAACGGTTTTAGCCGCTGCACACCGGCGTTGCACACCAGCGTGTCGATTTTTCCGAACTCTTTTACGGTTTGTGCCACGGCGGCGGCGATGCTGTCGGCGCTGGTCACGTCGGTTTTGAGTGCGAGCGCGCGGCGTCCGTGGGCTTTCACGCCTGCGAGCGTTTCTTCGAGTGCTGCCGTGTCGCGGCCGATCAGCGCGACATCCGCGCCGGCCTCGGCCAGCGATACGGCCACGCTGCGGCCGATGCCGCGGCTCGCGCCGGTGACGAATGCGGTTTTGCCTTTTAGATCAAACATGGTGTTCCTTGCTGTTTTGATGATTTGAATCGAGTTTATCCCAAGTGCCGGGTGTGAACGGCATCTCGCGCAACACGTTCTTGCGCACTTTGTTGGTTTCTGTTTTAGGTAGCGCCGCCACAAACTCCACATAGCGCGGCACGGCGAACTTCGGTAACTGCGTTTGCGCGTGAGCGATCAGGGTTTCTGCTGACAGTTGCGTATTCGTATGTGCAACCACCACGATTTTCACATCATCGCCGCCCAGTTCGCAAGGCACAGCAATCGCCGCGACTTCGAGCACACCTTCCACCTGCGCGATAGCCGCTTCGACTTCAAAAGCAGAGACGTTTTCGCCGCGCACGCGGATGCCGTCTTTCACGCGCCCGGCGAAATGCAGATGGCCCGCGACGTCGATGTAACCCGCGTCACCGGTGTGCAGCCACGGGCCGCTAAAAGCGGCGCGGGTGGCAACGGGGTCGCCATCGTAGCCGAGCATGAGGGCGCACGGTTCATCCGAGCGCACCAGAATTTCACCGGTTTTACCGGTGGGCAGCGGTTCGTTGTTCTCGTCGGCAATGCGCACTTCAAAGCCATCGATGGCACGACCACCGGTGGCCAAGCCGGGGCTGTCGTGCGGCAGGTATATGCCCACGTTGCCCTCGGTGGAGCCGTAGCCCGAGCGCAGCACCACGCCATGGCGCGTTTGAAACTCCGCAAAATCGTTGTGTGACGCGCCGATGCCCCAGCCGATACGCAGGGCTGTGCCGGCACCATTGGCAGCCGTGGTGGATTTCAACAATATGCGCAGTGTTTCACCGATGTAATAAAACGCGGTGCAGCCGTGCGCGCGCACATCCGGCCAGAAGCGGGACGCGCTGAATTTTTCGGTCAGCACCATGGTCGCGCCCACCAGCAGCACCGGCAGCGTGATCATCGCCTGCGCGGTGTTGTGAAACAGCGGAAAGCAGTTGTAGTACACATCGCGCTCGCACAAGGCCATGTCGTTCACGATGTTGCGGCCCAGCAGGTATTGTTGCGCGTGCGATAGCTGCACGCCTTTCGACGGCCCGGTGGTGCCGGAGGTGTTCATGATCGCGCCCACGTCGGCGCCGCTGATGGGCGTGGCCGGTGACGCTGCATGGGGTTCGGATAAAATAATGTTTAAAAACAGATGGTTACATTTAAATCGCGGTTTGGCCTTATTCGCCGGATTACCGAGCACGATGACGGTTTTGATCGACGTCACCTGATCGACCACGGCTTCGAGCTCCGGCAACAGCGTGTCTTCAACCACGACGGCTGTCACCGGCGCGCGGCTCAGCGTGTGCAGCAGTTGCGGGCTTTTGTAGGCGGTATTGAGCGGCAACTGAATCGCGCCGATGCGCGACAGGCCGAACCACAAGTCGAGATATTCAACGCGGTTGTGCAGCAGCAACGCGACGCGTTCGCCTTTGCCGATACCCATCGCGTGAAACGCCGCCGCCACGCGATCCGCGCGCTGGTCGGCTTCGGCGTAGGTAATTTTTACGTCACCGCAAATGACGAACGTGCGCGCGCCAATGCACTGCGCCTGCGTGCGCAGGATGTGCGCGGCGACTTGCTCCTGGAGCGATAGGCCGGTGAGAAAATTCGGGTTCAACCGTGCATCCCCGCTTACTCCGCCTTGATATTGCCGTCGCGGATCACCTTCGCCCACTTCGCGGTTTCGGATTTGATGAACGCGCCGAATTGTTCCTGTGTGTTGCCCACGGGCTCGGCACCCATGCCCAGAAAGCGCTCGCGGATGTCCGGTGCGCGTAGTATTTTGACGACTTCGGTATGCAAACGATTGCGTATCTCCACTGGCGTCGCTGCCGGAATCACCAGCGCAAACCAGTTGGTGAGCGTGAAGCCCGGCACAAAATCATGCATCGGTGGCACATCGGGCAGGAGCGGCGTGCGCTTCGCGCCCAGCACCGCAAGTGCGCGCAGTTTGCCGGCTTTGATGAAGGGCAGCGATTGCACCATGCTGTCGTAGCCCAGTTGTACGTTGCCTGCCATCAAATCGATTTGACCCGGCGAACTGCCTTTATACGGCACGTGCGTGGTGCGGATGCCGGCCATGGTGTTGAACATTTCCGCAGCCAAGTGCGGCGCGCCGCCTGCGCCGCTGGAATAGTAATTCAGTTCGCCGGGTTTTGATTTGGCGAGCGCGATCAGCTCGCGCGGATTTTTCGCCGGCAGCGACGGATGCACCATCTGCACAAACCACACATCCACCACGTGCGTGAGCGGTGCAAAGTCGCGTTCAATATTGAACGGCAGTTTGTTGCCGTAGAGCGCAGTGTTGACCGCCAGATTGCCCAGCGTGCCCATGAACAGCGTGTGGCCGTCGGGCGCGGATTTGGCCGCGAGTTCGGTGCCGATCACACCTTGCGCACCGGCGCGATTGTCGATCACTACCTGAGTGCCCAACGCTTCGCCGAGCTTGGGCGCAATCATGCGCGCCACGATGTCGGTGCCGCCGCCGGCAGGGAAGGCGACGATGATGCGGATCGGTTTGGACGGAAACGCTTGCGCGTATAGGTTGCCGCCGATCAACGCCAGCGGCAAAGCGAGATATCGCATGAACGGTCGCATGAATTACATCCTCGTGTGGGTGTACAGATAGAGACATACTGTGGAATCTGAGTGGCATCCAACGTGCGTCCGCATGTTCTGGACTAACGAAGTGCCAGCCGAAATTATAGAATAGCCTGAATCGCTTGGCGTTGGCGATATTAGGGGCATTTCACCATGAAGACAATTTTCGGCGGGTGGGTGGCGATACTGGCGGTTCCGTTCGCGGCGATTGCGCAGCCCCAACTGCCTATTTCGCAGTCGCCGTTTCCGAGCAAGCCGGTGCGTTTCATCGTGCCGTTTCCGCCCGGTGGCGGCGCCGATGTGATTGGCCGTGTCATTTCACAAAGGCTGACAGAGAAATGGGGGCAGCAACTGGTGATCGACAATCGCGCCGGCGCGGGCGGCAACATCGCGGCCGAGCTGGCGGCGGGCGCGCCGCCGGATGGACACACCCTGTTTCAATTCAATATCGCCAATGCGATCTCGCCCGGTTTGTACAAAAAACTCAATTACGATCCGATCAAAGATTTCAGTGCGGTGACGCTGCTGGCCACCTCGCCGTTCGTGCTGGTGACGCATCCCTCGGTGAAAGCCGCCTCGGTGCAGGAGCTGATCGCGCTGGCGAAATCGCAGCCGGGCAAGTTGATCTATGCCTCGTCGGGCAACGGCGGGCCCTCGCATCTGTCGGCTGAAATGCTCAAGTCCATGGCGGGTATCCAGATGACGCATGTGCCGTACAAAGGCATTGCGACGGTGATCAATGATTTGTTGTCGGGACAGGTTCAAGTGACGTTTACCGTGCCGGCGTCCGGATTGCCGCATGTCAAAACCGGAAGGTTGCGTGCGCTGGCGGTCACCACGGCCAAACGCAGCGCCATTGTGCCGGAGTTGCCGACCATTGCCGAAGCGGGCGTGCCGGGCTACGACACCAGCACCTGGTATGCGGTGGTGGTACCGGTGGGAACGCCGCGCCCGATAATCGCCAAACTGCACGCCGACATCACGCAGGTGTTGCAACTGCCCGATGTGCGCGAACGGCTGACCAGCGTGGGCGTCGATCTGGTGGGCAGTACGCCGGAATTTCTGGCGCAATTTATCCAGTCGGAGATCATCAAGTTGGGCCGCCTGATCAAACTTTCTGATGCGCGGATAGACTGAGAAATGCCAATGAAAACAGATGTAGTGGTGGTGGGCGGCGGCGGCACGGGTGTGGCGGCAGCCATTGGGGCACGAAGCCAGGGCGTCAACGTCGTGCTGCTGGAAAAGAACGCAACGCTCGGCGGCACCACGGCGCGCTCCATCGGCTCGATCAGCGCCACGCAGACGGCGGATCAAAAACGCGCGGGCATCGTGGATACGCCGGATGAGCATTTCGAGGACATGGGCAAGTTCTCCCAGGAGCATGGCGATCGGCCGGACAATGATGCGCTGGCGCGCATTCTTGTGGACAACGTGCCGGAAACCGTGCGTTTGCTGTCCGAATGGGGTGTGGTGTTTCTGGGGCCGCTCGACGAGCCGCCGCACCGCAAGCCGCGCATGCATCAGATCATGCCCAACTCGGCGGCGTATATTTTTCATTGCGAACGCCATGCGCGAAAAATCGGCGTGGACATCGTGACGCAGGCGCGGGCGCGCAAGCTGCTGGTGAGCAATGGCGAGGTGATCGGTGTCGAGTTTGAACGCGCGGATGGCACGGTAGAAACCATCGAGGCCACGCGCGGCGTGATTCTGGCGGCGGGCGACTATGCGGCTGACCCGGAATTCAAAGGCAAATTCATTTCACCCGCGGTGGGCGCGACCGAAGCGGTGAACCCCACCAACACCGGCGACGGTCACCGCATGGCGCTGGCACTCGGCGCGCGCATTATCAATCAGGACATGTTTGGCGGCGGCATGCGCTTCGTGCGTCCGCCGAAACCGGCGTGGCAAAGCCGCCTGCCGCCGTGGCGCTGGTTGATGCGTGCCTCGAATCTGGCGTTGCGCATCGCGCCGAAATCCGCGGTGCGGCAATTTCTCATGGGCTTTGTCACCACGGTGGTGGTGCCGGAGCGCGGGTTGTTTCGCGACGGCGGCATACTCATCAACAAAAAGGGCGAGCGTTTTGCCGACGAAACCAAAGGCATGGTATTTGATATGGCCTATCAGCCGGACGGCGTTGGCTATATTTTCTTTGATGGCGGCGTTGCCAAAAAATATACGCAGTGGCCGCATTATGTTTCAACCGCGCCCGGCATCGCGTTCGCGTATTTGCAGGATTACGAAAAGACGCGGCCCGATTTGTTCCGTCGTGGCGAAACGCTGGAGGCGCTGGCGGGCAAGCTCGGCATGGATGCCGCCACGCTGCAAAACACCGTGCAAACCTATAATGCGTCAACCGACGCGCGCGGCGCGCGTCTCGCAATCGGCGGCGGCCCGTACTACGTGCTGGGGCCGGTGAAGAATTACATCAATTACACCGACGGCGGCCTGGCGATCAACACTAGCCTGCAAGTGCTGGGCAAGGACGATGTGCCGATACCGCGCCTGTATGCGGCGGGCGCTACGGGGCAGGGCGGGTTGTTGCTGAAGGGACACGGCAATCACCTGGGGTGGGGCTTTACCTCGGGGCGGTTGGCGGGGCAAACCGCGGCGCGGCTTGCGCCGAGGGCGTGAAACCGTGTCTGGTACGGGCAATTAAAGGGTAAAAACCTACCCCGTCGTTCCCGCGCAGGCGGGAACCTATAACACCGTGCCACTAGCGACGGCTTATGGATTCCCGCCTGCGCGGGAATGACGGGTAGGTGAAGTGTTGCTGCGAGCTTAACGATCAATCAACAAGAGAGCGAGAATGAAAATGGCAGAACCCAAAAAAGGCAAAGGCTTCCTCATGGTCACCATGGAACCCACACCCGCCTACGACGAGGAATTCAACGACTGGTACGACATGGAGCACATACCCGACCGCACCTTGATTCCCGGCTTCGAGACGGGCCGGCGCTTTGTGTGCCTGAGCGGCTGGCCGCGCTATTTGTCGATGTACGATCTGACGACCATCGATGTGCTGGAAGGCGACGCTTACAAGAGCCGTTCATGGAATGGCTTTACCGCGTGGACCAAACGCATGATGCAGAAAGTGCGTGGGCAATGGCGCGGCAGCGGCACGCAGATTTATCCGGGACAGGCGCTCACCGGCAATTTTTCGCGGCTGACGTTTTTGCGCTTTCGTGGGGCGCCCGATTCGCTGGCGGATCGCATCACCCAAGGCGTGCTGGCCAACTTTGAAAAGCGACCTGAAACCAAGCAGATCCGCATCCTGCGTTCGGACTACAACAACCAGATCGATTACATCGGCTGGATTGAAGCCAGCGCGCCGTTTACCTCACCAATGGACGTGAAGCTCTTCGGTGATGCCGCGCCCTATCTGGACATTGTGAATGAATACACGCCGTACTGGACGCGCGGGCCGCTGGCGGGTGTGTTTGGTGAAAAGAAATAGTTTTTTAAGTATTTGTTTTTAAACATTATTTTTACGTCTCCCGGCGTGTGCCGAATTTGTGCAACACGCGATAATCGCCTTTAAACCAGGCATGCTGTGCAAGCCGCGCGCGCCACGGCGTCGCGCGCGCTTCGTCGCGTTCTTTCGATTCCAGTGCGTGCAGATCGCGCAAATAGTGCAGCGCGATGTGTGTCCAGCCACCGACCTGCGGCGCGTGAACCTTGAAGCGCCGGCACATCGGCCAGTGCGGGCTTTTCAGCAGAATGCCGAGGTGTTCGTCGTCGTACCAGGCGTTGAAATCTTTTTCGCCTTCGGATGGAATGCTGAATAGCACGGGATACAGTATTGGCGCCTCATGAAACGAGTCGCCGGTGCCGGGCGCGATCTGCTGGTTCATGAAGGTCGCGACGTGGCGCTCGCTGGAAATTATCGACTCATGGGCGGGCGCAGGCAGCGCGCCTTGCAACGCGCCGGCATCCGCGTTCGATTCAAACACCGCCACGTAGGTCGCGCGCAGTGGACTGCCGTAACACTGCACGTTCAGCATTTGACCGGTGGCCAGTACTGACGGAACATAGTGATTCTGATGCCACACGTCGAAGGCAAATCCGCCTTCGCGCTTAACCGTAATGGCGTCGTAAACAATCGTTTTGCCTTGCATGGGATTTCCTCTGTGAAACGGTATTTTGCCATGCGATGCAATGGAGGCGTAGCGCGTTGCTGAAAATCTTGCGGAAAAAATTCGTTCGCTTAATCGCCGGTCTGCTGCTCGGTTTTGTGGCTTGCGCGCCTTGCCTTGCGGCCTACCCCGACAAACCCATACGCATCGTCACGCCGTTTCCCGCTGGCAGTGTCACCGATATTGTGGCGCGCCCAATGGCGACGAAACTCAGCGAAGCCTGGGGCGTGCCGGTGATTGTGGATAACCGCACGGGCGCGGGTGGCACCGTGGCGGGCGATGTGGTGGCGAAAGCGCCGCCGGATGGCTACACGCTGGTGATCGGCGCCACCGGTCTAGCGATTGTGAATGCGTTGATCTACAGCAAAATGCCCTATGACTCGCAACGCGCGTTTGCGCCGGTCACGATGGCGGCGACGGCGGGGATGATGCTGGTGGTGCATCCGTCGATACCGTTGCAGAACGTGAAGGACCTCATCACGCTGGGCAAACGCCGCCCCGGACAGTTTACGTATGGCTCGTCGGGCAACGGCTCAACACCGCATCTGGGCGCGGTGCTGTTTACCTCGATGACGGGCGTGCAGATGATTCACGTGCCGTACAAAGGCGGCAGCCCGCAATACACCATTGATTTAATTACCGGACGCCTTGAACTCGCGTTTGCCAGCATGGCGCCGGTGATTCCGCATGTGAAAAGCGGACGGTTACGACTGCTGGGCACCTCGTCGAATAAACGCGATCCGCAGTTTCCGGAGGTGCCGACCATCGCCGAATCCGGCGTGCCGGGCTACGACATGCGCTCGTGGTATGGCGTTCTGGCAACCGCAGGCACGCCGCCGGCGGTGATTGAAAAACTGAATGGCGAACTGGCGCGTATTCTCGCGCTGCCGGACGTGCGCACGCTGTATCTCGTGGGCGGGTTGCACGCCACCAGCAGCAGTGCGGCTGAGTTTGCCGCCTACATCGCGAGCGAGCGTGAAAAATGGACCAAGGTCGCGAAGGCCGGCGGCATCAGGGCGGAATGATGGTGATGCGTGTTGCGGCGTGTGTTGGATTCACACTGCTTGCGGCGGGCATTGCGCAGGCGGCAAGCTGGAAACCCGACAAGCCCGTGCGCCTGCTGATCCCGTTCGCGCCCGGCGGTGGCGCCGATGCGCTGTCGCGCGCGCTCACGCCCAAGTTGCACGACGCGCTGGGCCAGCCGTGGGTGAACGACAATCGCGGCGGCGCGGGCGGCAACATCGCTGCCGAGATCGTGGTGCGCGCCAATCCCGACGGGCAGACGGTATTTTTCGGCTTCAGCAATGTGCTGACCGTGAACCCGCTGATGTACAAGCTGCCGTTTGATCCGGTGAAAGAATTGATTCCGGTCGCCATGCTCAATTCGGGACACTACATGCTGGTGCTGCACCCCGGCGTGAAGGCCGATAATTTTGGCGAGTTCATCGCGCTCGCCAAAGGCAAGGCGGGGGCGTTGAGCTATGGCTCGTCCGGCATCGGCACGCCGCTGCATCTGGCGGCGGAGTTGTTCAAGGCGCGCACCGGTGCGCAATTGACGCATGTGCCGTACAAGGGCGGCGGCCCGGCGTCGATCGCTGTGCTGGCGGGCGAGGTGCAGGTGTTATTCGGCAGCCTGCCGTCGGTGTTGCCGCATGTGAAAGGCGGTCGGCTGAAAGCGCTGGCGGTTACCGGGCCCAAGCGCGCGGTTGTCGCACCGGAAATTCCGACCATCGCTGAACTGGGGCAAAAAGATTTTGAAGTCACCTCGTGGTATGGTTTTTTTCTGCCGTTGCGCACGCCGGACATCGTGGTGAAAACCCTGATGGACGAGTCACGCAAAATGCTGGATCTGCCCGATGTCAAAGAGACCATCGCACGGCTCGGGCTTGAACCGGCCTACAAACCCGGCGCGGAGTTTGCGCGTCACATCCGGCTGGAGACGGAGACCTGGGCCAGGGTGATCAAGTCAGCGGGGATACGGGCGGAGTAAATGCATTTCGCCGTTCGGTGGCTGCAAGGCTTTCGACTACAATCGGCGCATCATCAAGGAGTATTTGCCATGGACCAAACCGAAAAAACCAATCTGTCTTCCGCTAAAAGCGAAACCCAAACGCTGTGCGAATTTCTCGCAGCGATACGTTATGAATCGTTGCCGCAAGATGTAGTCTTGCGTACCGAAGATTTTTTTCTCGATTGGCTGGGCTCCGGGCTGGCAGGCAAAGGCTCGCGTCCCGTGCTGGTGCTGGAACAGTTTGCCAAGTCTATGGGCCCGGCGACGGGTCCAGCAGAAATTCTCACCACGCGCGGACGCACCTCGCCGTTTTTTGCCGCGCTGATCAATGGCGCGGCCTCGCATGTGGTCGAGCAGGACGACGTGCATAACGGTTCGGTGTATCACCCGGCAACCGTGGTGTTTCCCGCCGTGTTGGCGGCAGCGCAGGAAGTCGGCGCCTCCGGCAAAGATTTGATCGCCGCTTCAGTGGCGGGTTACGAATGTGGCGTGCGCGTGGGTGAGTTTCTCGGCCGCTCGCACTACAAGGTATTTCACACCACCGGCACCGCGGGCAAGCTCGCGGCGGCGGCGGGTGTGGCGCACCTGCTCAAACTCGATGCACAAAAAATGCAGCATTGCATCGGCTCGGCCGGCACCATGGCCGCGGGGCTGTGGGAGTTTTTGCGTGACGCGGCTGATTCCAAGCAGTTGCACACAGCGAAAGCGGCGGCGGATGGCCTGATGGCGGCCTACATCGCGCGCGATGGTTTCACCGGCGCGCATCGCATCCTCGAAGGCAAACAGGGCATGGCGGCGGGCATGTCGAGCGACGCCGACCCCGCGAAACTGATCGACGGCCTCGGCACGCGCTGGGGCATGACTGAAACCTCGTTCAAGTTTCATGCCTCGTGCCGCCACACGCACCCGGCGGCGGATGCGCTGTTGAAGGTGATGCGTGACAACCAGTTAAAGCACGACGACATTGTGAGTGTCACCGCGCATGTGCATCAGGGCGCCATAGACGTGCTGGGCCCGGTGACGGATCCGCAAACCATACATCAATCGAAATTCTCCATGGGTTTTGTGCTCGCGCTGGCCGCGCTGCATGGGCGCGCGGGATTGGCGGATTTCACCGAGGCGTCACTGAAAGACCCAGCGACACGCAGCTTTCACGACAAGGTGAAAATGGTGCTGGATCCGGTGGTCGATGGTGCGTATCCCAAGCGCTGGCTCGGCCACGTGACTGCCACTACCAAGGATGGTCGCAAACTCGAAGGCAAGGTGTCGTCACCCAAAGGCGATCCGGACAATACACTGTCGCGCCCGGAGATTGAAGACAAAGCCGTGCGGCTGGCCGGGTACAACGGCGGCGCGGGCGAATCGGAAATGGGGCGGGTGATACAGCGGGTTTGGCGCTTGCGGGATGAAGTGAGCGTGCGGGATTTCTTGACGGTTGCGTAGGGCGGAAAAGCGCTGCGCCTTCCGCCGCACGAAATCCTCTGTGTCGCATTTGCATTCGGCGGAAGGCGCTGCGCTTTTCCGCCCTACGTAACTCAAGGCACGATAACTTCCATTGATCCACACACAACATGCCAATAACCCCTCCCTTCCGCGCCGATCAAGTCGGCAGCCTGCTGCGACCCGCGCACTTGATCGCCGCGCGCGAAAAATATCGCAAGCGTCTGATCGAACACGCCGAACTCAAACAAATCGAGGACGACGCCATCCGCACGGTGGTGGCGTTACAGGAATCCGCCGGGTTGCAATCGGTCAGCGACGGCGAATTCCGCCGCCAAAGTTATATCGTCGATTTTTTTCGGAAGGCGGTGGGATCCGGCGGCCTGACGGCGGAGCAGGGCGACCTTTTTCACCGCAATGAAAAAGGTGAAACGATCCCGATTGAAAAGCTGGTGATTCACAAGCCGGTGAAGTGGACGGGGCCGATCTTCGCGGAGCATCTGGCGTTTTTGAAATCGATCAGCACGCGCACGCCGAAGATGACGGTGCCTTCGCCGATCGTGCTGCATTTTTTGGGTGGCAGCGATGCGCTGCTGCGCGAAGCGTATACCTCGCTCGATCAGTTCTGGAGCGATGTGATCGAGGTGTATCGCAGCGAGTTCGCGGCTTTGTATCAAGCGGGATGCACCTATCTGCAGGTCGATGAAACCTCGCTGGTCAAATTCGGTGATCCCGAAATCCGCGCCACGATTGAACGCCGTGGCGACGATTGGAAAAAACTGGTTGAGACTTACGTGGATGTGATCAACGCGGTGCTGTCCGCCGCGCCTGCCGGCATGACCGTCGGCATTCACGTCTGTCGCGGCAACCGCAAAGGTTTCTGGCAGGCGGACGCGGGTTATGAGTTCATGGCGGATCAGTTGTTTCGCCGCCTGAAAGCGAAGTTTTACTTTCTCGAATTCGACAGCCCGCGCGCCGGGCCGCTGGAGGCGCTGAAATTCATGCCCGACGACAAAACCGTCGTGCTGGGCCTTGTCACCACCAAGTCGCCGGTGCTCGAAGACCCGGCGATGCTGCGCGCGCGTGTCAAGGAAGCGTCGGCCTACATCGGCATGGAGCGCCTGTGCATCAGCCCGCAATGCGGGTTTTCGGGCAACGTGGGCAACACGGTGATGAGCGCCGATGAGCAATTCGCCAAGCTGCGCCTGGTGGTCGATACCGCACGCGAGATATGGGGCGAGGCGTAATGCGGTTACTGTTGCTGCTGTTCGCGGCTTTCGCAACGGGCCCTGTTGCGTCGCAAGAGTACCCGACCAAACCAATACGCATGATTATCCCGTTTCCGCCCGGCGGCGGCAGCGACGTGGCGGGCCGCGTGGTGGCGGCTGCGCTGACCGAGCGCCTTGGCCGGCAGGTGATTGTCGATAATCGGCCCGGCGCCGGGGGCATCATCGGCACCGAGCTTGCGGCCAACGCGCCGAAAGATGGCTACACGCTGCTGATGGTGTCGCTCGCGCATACGGTCACGCCCTGGCTGCATGATTTGAAAGGGCGTTACGATACGATCAAGTCATTCGCGCCGGTCGCGCCCATCGCAGCGAGCCCGGTGGTGCTGGTGGTTAACCCGGCGACGCCCGTGCAGTCGGTGGCGGAACTCCTGGCGCTGGCGAAAAAGCAGCCGGGCAAGCTGCAATATGCCTCCGCCGGCATCGGCAGCGTGACGCATCTGGCGGGCGAGTTATTCAAGCACACCGCGAAGGTGGACATCCTGCATGTGCCGTTCAAAGGCGCCGGGCCGGCGACGCTTGATGTGGTGGCGGGGCACACGCACCTGCTGTTCGGCGGCCTGCTTGCCACCGTGCCGCATGTGCGCTCGGGCAGGCTGCGGGCGCTGGGCGTGGGTTCGATCAAGCGCAACCGAATTTTGCCGGACGTGCCGGCGATTGCCGAGGCTGGCGTGCCCGGTTACGAAACCGTCAACTGGTTTGGACTGGTCGCGCCGGCTGGTACTCCCGTGGCCATCGTGGATCGCTTATATCGGGAAGTCACCACTGTGCAATCCTTGCCCGAAGTGCAAAAGCAGTTCGATAATGACGGCGCCGCCGTCTTGAGCATGCGTCCGGCCGAGTTTCAAAGCTATATGATTGCCGACATGAACAAGTGGGAACGTGTGGTGAAGGAAGGCGGCATCAGGGCGCAGTGATTCTGTGTCGGGCGGAAAAGCGCAGCGCCTTCCGCCGAATGCAAATGCGACACAGAAGATTTCGTGCGGCGGAAGACGCTGCGCTTTTCCGCCCTACATTTTTTGATAAGGCAAGTATCATGACTATCGTTGAACAACTCAGCACCTACGCTGCCAATCTGCGTTACGAAGACCTGCCGCCCGAGGTGATTCAAACCGCCAAGCGCGTGATTGTGGATTCCATCGGCTGCGCGCTGGGCGGCTACAACAGCGCGCCGGAAAAAATCGCGCGCGAGCTGGCGGACATGACCAGCAGCAAACAACCCGCCACCGTGATGGTCAGCGGCCTGAAAACGAGCCCGGAACTGGCGACGTTCGCGAACGGCGTGATGATTCGTTTTCTGGATTACAACGACGGCTACACCAGCACCGGCGAATCGGGGCATCCGAGCGACAGCATCGCGGCGGTGCTGACGGCCGCTGAAATCAATAAACGCAGCGGCAAGGATGTGATTCTGGCCACCGTTCTGGCGTATGAAATGTTTTGCCGCATTTGCGATGAGGTTGATTTGAAACCCATCGGTTATGACCATGTGACGGTCGGTGGTATGGCGAGCACCATTGCCGCCGCCTGGTTGTTCGGCTTCAAGGGCAAACAGTTCGAGCATTGCCTGCAACTCGGCATCGCGCCCAACAATGCGCTGTATCAAACGCGCATCGGCAATGTGTCGATGTGGAAGGGCTGCGCCTATGCCAACGCGTCGCGCAACGCGGTGTTTGCGGCAATGCTGGCGGCGCGCGGCATGACAGGGCCGTCGCCGATCTTCGAGGGTGTCGGCGGTTATTTCAAGGCGGTGGCGCGCAAGACGTTTACGCTTGATACGCTCGGTGGACAGAATGGCGCGCCGTTCAAAATCATGGAGTGTCTGATCAAACGGTTTCCGCTGGGGCAATATTCGCAGACCGTGTGCGAAGCCGCGTTGCAGATGCGCGAAAAAGTGGCCTCGCCAGATGACATCGCGGAAATTCAAATCGAAACCGTGACCACAGCGATTGTGTTAATGGCCGACACGCCCGAGAAATGGGAGCCGCCGAATCGCGAGACGGCCGATCACAGCATGCCCTACACCGTGGCAGTGGCGTTGATCCATGGCGACGTGCAGGAAGAACATTTCGACGACGCGCATGTGTTCAATCCGGCGATACGCGCGTTGACGCGCAAGATTAAGATCAAGGCGTCTGCCGAGGCCGATAAGCATATGCCGCATGCGATGCGGTGTTACTTCAAGCTGATTACAAAATCCGGCGCGGAGTTCAGCACCGTGGTCGATCATCACAAGGGGCACTGGAAGAACCCGATGAACGATGCCGAGATCGAAAAGAAATTTCGCACGCTGGCGAAAAAGGTGTTGCCGGATGCGAAAGCAAACACCTTGCTTGCGCGCCTGTGGAAGCTGGAAGATATGAGCGACGCAGGCGAGATTGCGCGCTTGACGGTGGTGTAGGTCGGAACGCGTAGCGGTTCCGACACTGTTGCGGCTCTACCATCGCCCGTCGGAACCGCTGCGCGTTCCGACCTACTGTGTTATTGGAGATCTTGTGAGCATAACTATATGTTTTTATTCATTATTTTTTGCCGCATCGCTTGTGATGGCGATGCCTGCGCATGCCGCTGAACCGGCATACCCCATACGCCCGATCCGCCTGCTGGTGCCGTTCGCGCCCGGTGGTGGCTCGGACACCACCGCGCGCATCCTCACGCCCAAGCTGCACGAAGCCATGGGGCAAGCATGGGTAGTCGATAACCGCGGCGGCGCGGGCGGTAATTTGGCGGCGGAAATTGTGGCCAAGGCTAACCCCGATGGCTATACGCTATTTCTCGGATTCAACACCATACTCACCGTGAACCCCACGCTATATAAGCTGGGCTTCAGCATGGAAAAAGACCTCGCGCCGGTAACCCTGCTTGCCACGGCGCAATACATCATGGTGGTGCATCAGAGCGTGGCTGCGAACAATCTTAAGGAATTTATTGCGCTCGCCAAGCAGAAGCCGGGGGCGTTTAATTTCTCATCGGGTGGCGCGGGCACACCGTTGCATCTGGCGGCGGAGTTGTTCAGCAAACGCGCGGGCGTCAAAATGACGCACGTCCCTTACAAGGGCGGCGGCCCGGCTGCTGCTGCGTTGCTCGGCGGCGAAGTGCAGGTGTTGTTCGCCAGCATCGCGTCGTCAATGCCGCATGTGAAAAGCGGCAGGCTGAAGGCATTCGCGACTACCGGCACGCGCCGCTCGAAAGTCGCGCCGGAATTGCCGACGATGATCGAGCAGGGATTCGCCGGGTTTGACGTCGGATCGTGGTACGCCTTTCTGACGCCGGCGAATACGCCGGCTGCCATCGTGCGCCGCTTGCGCGATGAATCGCTCAAAGTGGTGGCGATGCCGGACGTGCAGCAGTCGCTGTCGCGTCAGGGCATGGAGGCGGAAACCAGCACGACGCAGGAACTGGCCGCGCGCATCAAGTCCGAGACCGCGACGTGGGCGCAGGTGATTAAAGAGGCGGGGATCAAGGGGGAGTAGCAGCGCATCACGGACCGAAGGAGGGGCGTTTATGAAAATAGCGTTGCTCAGTGTGGCGTGGGTGATGATGGGGCATGCGGCGTACGCCGTTGCCGCGGACTACCCGGCGCGCCCCATCCGCTTCATCATCCCTTCCGCGCCGGGCGGCACGCCCGACATCATTTCGCGCGTGGTTGCGGCGGAACTCAGCAAGCAGATGGGCCAACAAGTGGTGGTGGATAACCGGCCGGGGGCGAATGGCACCATCGGCATGACCTTGATCGCGCGGGCTGCGCCCGACGGCTATTCGATTGCTTACGCGCCGTTGTCGGCGCTTGGCATCAACCCTATCGTGACCAAGGTGCCGTACGACACAAATAGAGATCTGCAGATGGTGACGCAGTTGGTGTTCGGCCAGCACCTGATGACGGTGAACCCGTTGTTGCCGATCAAGTCGGTGCAGGAGTTGATCGACTACGCAAAAAGTAATCCCGGCAAACTCTACTTTGGCTCTGCCGGTGGCGGCTCCAGCCAGCATATCGGTATGGAGCTGTTCAAGCTCATGACGGGCACGCAGATGGTGCATGTGCCGTTTAAAGCCATACAGCAGGCGATTACCGAGGTGATCAGCGGCAGAATCCAGATGACTTTTGACAATCTGGCGTCGATGGTGCCGCACGTGCGCGCGGGCCGCGTGCGCGCGATTGGCGTCACCAGTCTCAAGCGTTCGCCGGCGTTACCGGATTTGCCGACGATTTCGGAGGCGGGTGTTCCGGGTTTTGAAGTCACTACGTGGAGTGGGGTGATTACACCTGCCGGTGTGCCGCGCGCCATCATCGCGCGGCTCAATGCCGAGGTGAACAAGTCCCTCGTTTCCGCCACGGCAAAAGACGTGCTGGGCGGGATAGGCTACGACCTGGTGGGCGGAACGCCGGAGCAGTTTGCTGACCTGGTGAAGAAAGAAGTCGCGAAGTGGACGGATGTGGTCAAACGCTCGGGCGCGAAGGTGGATTGACGAGATACGCGAAAATGCTTTGCGTCACGCTTTGCAATTTTTCGCGCATGAGGCAAACTCACTGCCACTAATTTGAGTGAGGCCGGCAATGAAAATCAGAACCTATGTAGGCAGTGACGGACACGCCGTGTGGTTTAGCGACGATTTGGGCGCGACCTGGGTGCGTCCGAACAGTTTGTCGGGTTTGTATCTGGAAGTCGCCGTGCGTGGCTTTGCAAGCCACGCCAGTGACTCGCGCACGCTGCTGGCCGCAACCAGTCACGGATTGATGCGCTGGGACGAGTACGACAGTTTGTGGAGCAAGACCACATTCCCCGGCAAGGACGTGTGGGCGGTGGCGCAATCGGAGAAAACGCCTGATGTGATTTACGCGGGCACGTGCCCGGCGTCGGTGTATCGCTCGCAGGATCGCGGCAAGAGTTGGGAGATGTGCAAGCTGCCGGACCTGGCGCAGTTTTCCGACATCAACAAAGGCCCGACGCGCGTCACGCAGATTCTGTTTGATCCGATCGACGACAAAACCATCTGGATCACGGTCGAGATCGGCGGCATTTATCGCAGCACCGATGGCGGCGAGACGTGGGATTTGCTGTCGCAGGGGCTGTTGTCGGCGGACATCCACGGCATACTCGCCACGCGGGATGCCGCCGGTAAACGCCTGATGATGGCCACCACCAATCGCGGCCTGCATTACAGCCGTGATAGGGGCGATACCTGGGAATTCGTGCAGTTGGATTCGCCGTGGCAATACACGCGCGGCATTCAATTGCGCACGGATGGCTTCAAGCGGATTTTTCTCACCAACGGCGATTGGCCACCGGGTTCCACCGGGCGCTTGTTGGTCAGTGATGACGTGGGGCAAAGCTGGCAGGAGCGCGTGCTGCCGGCCGATTTGAACAGCACGGTGTGGTGCCTGGGGATGAATGCGCTAAACCCGCAACTGATTTACGTGGTGACGGGGCTGGGCCAATTGTTTATCAGTCAGGACGGCGGCGACACCTGGCGGAAAATCAAGCGCGAATTCGGCAGCGTGCGCGGCATTCATTGGCGGCTGGTGCCGGATGATGTACCTGTGATTGAGCAGAAGCGCAGCAGTATTTCGTTGTCGGCGGACACGGCGAAGGCGGCGTAGGGACGCCGAGCTACTTTGTCGTTTCAGGCCGGTATCTCGCCCCTTAGTTTGCCGGGGGGCGAGCGATTTGCCATCGGGTAATGTGCTATGGGTTCCCGCCTGCGCGGGAACGACGGTGAGGCGTAATTGGTTTCCCTCGGGCTATATGCGCTTGAGTCAGTCCGCCCTGATATTCGCATCCTTAATCACCCGCGCCCACTTCGCCGATTCGGTTTTCATAAATGCGGCGAAGGCTTTCGGGTTGCTGTCCACGGGATCAGTGCCCTGGGCAATGAGCTTTTCACGCGTCTCCGCATGGGCCATGGCTTTGACTAATTCGCGGTGCAGGCGATCAATCACGGCTTGTGGCGTGCCGGTGGGCGTGACCACGCCGTAATAGTTGACGACCTCAAAGCCTTTCAGCGTTTCGTTCATCGCGGGCACGTCGGGCAGGAACGCCAAGCGCTTTGGTCCGGTGGTGGCGAGCGCACGTGCGCGGCCGGTTTTGACGTGTTGCAAGCCGGTGGGCACGGCGTCGAAGCCATATTGAATCTGCCCGCCGAGCAGATCGTTGAACCCCGGCGCGCTGCCTTTGTAGGGCACGTGGGTGCCTTTGATGCCGGCCATGCTGTTGAGCAGCTCGGCCGCCAGTTGTGTCAGGCTGCCGTTGCCCGAGGAGTAGAAATTGATCTTGCCGGGAATCGGCTTGATGTGGGCGATGAGTTCGTCCAGCGTTTTTGCGGGAAATTTTGGGTTGGTATACAGCAGAAACGGCACGGATGAAGTCTGCATCACCGGCGCAAAATCGCGCTCGACGTTGAACGGCAAGTTGGCCGAGAGTATGGGATTCAAACTCAGATTGCCGGTGGTGCCGATAAACACCGTGTAGCCGTCGGGATTGGATTTGGCCACGATGTCGGTGCCGAGTATGCCGTTGGCGCCGGGGCGATTATCAACCACCACTTGCTGGCCGAAGCTTTCGCTCATGCGTATCGACAGCAGCCGGGCCACCAGGTCAATGCCGCCGCCGGGCGGAAAGCCGACTACGATGCGCACCGGGCGCTGCGGCCAGTTTTGCGCGCTGACGGTAGCGCTGATCGACAACGCGATGACGGCCAGGCCGTGAAGTATCGTTCTCCGCATTACATCTCCTCCTGTTGTGTTTCGCGATAGGATAGCATGACGAATTCTGAAAACCGTAGCAGAGGAAAAGCACATGAAAGACGCCTTGCATGTCGGCCTGATGGTGCCGAGCAATAACACCACCATGGAGCGTGAATTGCTGGCGTGGCTGCCGGCAGGGTCAACGTGCAATACGCAGCGTATCCCGCGTGGCAAGGGGCTGCTGACGAAAGAGGTGTTGCCGGAATACGTGGCGCAGGCGCTGTTGCTGGCGAAAGTGTTTAGTGATCCCGCCATTGATGTGGTGGCCTATGGTTGCACCGCGGCGGGTTTTATTTCAGGCCCGGCGGGCGATGCCGCGCTGCAATCCAACCTTGCGAAAGTCACCGGCAAAAACGTGGTGACGACGGCGCGCTCAATGGTGACGGCGTTGCAGGAGGCTGGCGTTAAAAACATTGCGCTGGTGACGCCGTATCTCGATACGGTGAACACGCAATTGAAAGCCTTTCTCACCGACGGCGGCATCACGGTCAAGCGCTTCAACAGTTTTTATGTGCAGAACACCGATGAACTCGGCCGCATCGAAGCGCATCAGGTAGCGAAGCTGGCGCGCGAAACCATGGCGGATGATTGTGAGGCGATGTTCATCGGCTGCTCGCAATTGCCCACGTGCGAAATTCTGGCCGATCTGGAACGTGAGTTCGGGCGGCCTGCGTTCTCGTCAATACAGGTCACGGCGCGGCGAGCGCAGCGCGCGGCGCAGGGGCAAGTAGCGGCATGAGGGGGCTGTAATAATGTTGTTTATAAACATATAGTTACGATTGTTACCGGACTGCTGCTTGGCGCACCAGCTTTCGCACAGCAGTGGCCCGCCCGCCATCTGCGCATCGTTGTGCCGTATGCGGCGGGCTCGTTCACCGAGGCCGGCGCGGCGGACTACGATATGTCGTACTGGTGGGGCCTGGCGGCGCCCGCAGGCACGCCCGCCGGGATGCAGCCGTGTTGAAAACGAAACCCAAACCTGGCGCACGCTGATCGCCAAGGCCGGGGTGAAGATTAAGTAAAAAAATAAATAAAAACATAATGTTGCAATGGCATTTCGTCAATGCTGGATACGTTTTGTTGTGGCCGTCAGTGTCTTGATGGTGACTGCCTGTAGCGCCGCGCCGGATATTTCCCCGCCCGTGAGCATCGCCATCGCCGCGCGCAGCGTGTAAGCACCCTGAAGCAGGCGAAGCTGCACAACACACCGAGCACCCACGCAGCGTTTGAGCTATTCGCCCAACAAAAACTGGATGCACTGGTTGGCCTGCGCCCGCGGTTGGCGGTGGATGCGCAGATGATGCCGGGTGCGCGCATCGTCGAAGGCCGCTTCATGGTGGTGGAGCAGGCCATCTCCACGCCAAGGCAACGCGAAGCCGGCACGCGCTATGTGCGTGAGTTCACCGAAGACGTAAAGGCCAGTGGCTGGCTCGCGCGTTCGCTCGAACGGCATGGCGTGCAGCGCGTTGCAGTGGCGCCATTGGTGCGGTGATCCGGAAACGCGACCTGCTTCCGTCGCACTGAAGTCATAAATCACTTCATGTAGCCGCGCTGCGGAACTGAATTCTCATCGCTTGATCGATGCAGACCTGTGTCGCCACCTTTTTATCAGGAGTAAATAAATCACACTCGATACCTTGGTATCGATACTTTGGTATCGGTCCTACCTTTTCGCAGGTATGTCACCAAAAACAAATTGCGCACAAGCGGGCGGTCTGATAGAGGGCTTTAAGTGTTTCAGCTAAGCCTATGTGCCATAAAGACTTTCCTTTTTTAAATGCTACAGGCACACATATTTTAGTGTGAGCTATTTAACGCTACCGCTCATATTCCAGTGACGTATCGCGTCACATAGTGCCGCAATAGTGTCAGTGGCGGCTCAAATACACCGGAACAGAAGCATTTATTCCCATTCCAATATCGATACCTTAGTCCCGTAGATTTTTGCCTACAGACTTGTAGGATGCGTTCCTACATGTCACAGGTCTGTGTCTTGGCGCGGAATGCAAGAGCGGATTAGGTGATGGCAGGTATTGATGATTAGAGTGGGGCTGATGGCGGCCTCAACGAACTCAGGGTTTTT
Organism: Betaproteobacteria bacterium; assembly: GCA_947467315.1. GTDB lineage: Bacteria > Pseudomonadota > Gammaproteobacteria > Burkholderiales > SG8-41 > UBA5216. The sequence continues at coordinate 41,008 of CANIID010000008.1, forward strand.
GATTAGTTGGTTAACTTTTGCGGGGAGCACACCATGGCTATAACAATCGACGGCATCACCTACGACGACGACACCAATGGCACGAAGAAGGCAGACATCATCGACCAGTGGGGCGTGTGGACGTGGAACGGATCCAGATATGTGCTGGTCGTCGGAAGCAGTGGTACTGACGATGGAACCATGAAAGTTGGCTCCATGAATGTATCGAGCTACAACGACCTCGTCTATGGCGGTTCGGGTGACGACAAAATCTATGGCGGCAGAGGGAAGGATCGACTGTACGGCGACGCCGGCGATGATGTGCTCTATGGAGACGTCGTAGTAACTGCCCACAATACCAGTACGGGCGTGGTCTCGGCTGCTTACGATTTGACGCTCGCGCAAGGCGCCTCCTCCGACGTACTGATCGGCGGGCAGGGTAATGACACGGCGTATGGTGGGGAAGGCGACGATCAGTTATTCGGCGGGCAGGGCAAGGACCTACTCTATGGCGACGGCGGCAACGACACGTTGTACGGCGGCGAGGGCAAGGACACTCTGCACGGTGGTTTGGGCGATGACTCCCTCGACGGGGGAACGGGTAGGGATGACCTCCGAGGCGGGGACGGAAAAGACACGCTTTACGGCGGCAAGGGTGCAGATACGCTCGATGGCGGGCTGGGCGATGATAAGCTCTATGGCGGTCAGGGCGAAGACAAGCTAGTCGGTGGCGACGGCAACGACGCCCTCGACGGCGGCAAAGGGGGCGACCTGCTTACGGGTGGCACTGGAGACGATCGCTTTGTCTACAACGGCAAATCCGACTCGCCGTTCACTGCCGGCTGGGGCGGGTGGGATGAGATTACCGACTTAAGATGCGGTCTGGATAAGATCGATCTGACCAAGCTGACCGATCCAGCCACCACGGCGGACGATCTTATTTGGGGCAATACCACAGCGACCGCGCACGGCGTCTGGTACGAGCAAACAGCGCCCGGCACCTACGTTGTCTATATCAATCTCGGCGGCGCCCATCATGATGATGACGATGACGGCGAGCATGAAGATGACGACCGGCGCAGCCGCGACTCCGACTACACCACCTACGGCGGTTCAACCTACGGCGCGAACGACGATGGATCGGATGACGACAACGAGCACGGCGACGGCCACTCCGTCGGGAGCTCACACACCAGCGCCATTACGCCGGATATGGCGATCATCGTGCATACGGTTGACGGACAGCCGCCAACTGCGGCGGATTTTCTGGGGGTGGTGGCTGGTGCGAATAGCGCGCCGGCACTGAGTGACACAACTGATCCGGCGGCGGTGGATGAACTGATCAACGCCGCAGCGCAAGACCTCGCACCGATCACCGGCAGCTTTGCGGTGGCTGATGTCGACGTGGGCAACACCCTGACGCCGACAGTGGTTGGTGCCCCGACAGTCTTACTTGATAACGTCGCCTTTAGCCTGCCGGCTGGTGCTGCGGCATTGATAGCGGGCAGTGCATTTATGTTGACGGGTGCGAGTTCTAATGGTGGATCGGTCAACATTGGCTATACCTATAACCCGACGGCCGCAAACCTTGACTTTCTGGACGAAGGGCAGAGCCTGACTATTACATATGTGGTGCAAGTTAGTGATGGCGTGGTCAGCTCGGGTACACAGAATATCACCATCACAATCACAGGCACTAACGACGATGCGATCGTGACGGTGGTAGATGTCACCGACACGGAAGCCGACGTCTCGACGCCGGCCTCGTTCTTCATTGCGAACCAGGTATCGCAGACGGACGCCGACACGCAGGACGCGACGTTCATGGACTACGTGGCGAACTCGGG
>CANIID010000009.1 GCA_947467315.1 Betaproteobacteria bacterium
AACTGAATATCAATGGCAAGGAACATGATGTGCAGGCAGAGGCGGATACGCCGCTGTTGTGGGTGATTCGCGAGCAGGTCGGCTTGACCGGCACCAAGTTCGGCTGCGGCATCGCGCAGTGCGGCGCGTGCTCGGTGCATATCAACGGCAACCTGGTGCGCTCATGCTCGTATCCGCTGTCGGCGGTAAAAGCCACGGACAAGATCGTCACCATTGAAGGCCTGTCGACCAATGCCTCCTCGCCGGTGCAAAAAGCGTGGCAGGAAATCGACGTGCCGCAATGCGGCTACTGCCAGTCGGGCCAGATCATGGCAGCGACCTCGCTGCTGGCGAAAACGCCCAAGCCCACCAATGCGCAGATCGACGCGGCGATGACCAATATCTGCCGCTGCGGCACTTACATGCGCATCCGGGCTGCAATCCACACAGCGGCAGGCAACACCGCCGCCGCCGCCGAGATTATGGCCAATGAACACACCGTGGTGTAAGAGGAGACCGACATGAATGACATGACCGTAGATAATCTCCAAAATCCCGAGCGCCGCGATTTCATCGTGAAAACGGCGGCCGTCGGCGGCGGACTCGCGCTGGGCTTTAACTTGCAAGGCGTGAGCGGCGATGCACTGGCGCAAGTGACCACCGGCACGCCCGAACTCAATGCGTGGGTGGCGATCAAGCCTGACGATACCGTGGTGATCCGCATCGCGCGTTCCGAAATGGGGCAGGGCACGTTGACCGGCCTCGCGCAACTGGTCGCCGAAGAACTCGATTGCGACTGGAACAAAGTCACCACCGAGCATGTGTTTCCGGGCCAAAGCCTGGCGCGCAAGCGTGTGTGGGGCGACATGTCCACCGGCGGCAGCCGCGGCATCCGTACGTCGCAGGATTACGTGCGCCGTGCCGGCGCCGCCGCGCGCATGATGTTGTTGCAGGCCGCCGCGAACGAAATGAAAGTGCCGGTTGGCGAATTGACCGTTGATAAGGGTGTCATCACCCATGCCGGTTCCAATCGCAGCACCACCTACGGCAAGGTCGCCGAGGCTGCTTCGAAGGTTGCGCAGCCCGATCTGAAGGCGATCAAGCTGCGCGATCCGCGCCAGTGGAAAATCGCCGGCAAACCGGTCAAGCGTCTGGATACCGGCGACAAGCTGGACGGCAGCAAAATCTACGCGGTGGATGTCAAACTGCCCGGCATGGTACATGCCGCGATCAAGGACTGCCCGGTGTTCGGCGGCACGCTCAAAAGCTTTGATCAGAGCAAGATCGCCAACCTGCCCGGCAAGCCACAGGCCTTGCGCGTGAATGAAACCACAGTGGCGGTGGTTGCCGACACCTGGTGGCGTGCCAAGAAAGCGCTCGACTTGCTGCCCACCGTGTGGGACGAGGGCGAGAATGCCAAAGTATCGCAGGCATCCATCCTCAAGCACATCAGCACGGGCCTTGATTCCACCGACGCCTTTGCCGACATCAATGATGGCGATGTGACCGCTGGTCTGGCTGGTGCCGTCAAACGGGTGCAGGCAACCTACGCCGTGCCGTTTATACCGCATGTGTGCATGGAGCCGATGAATGCCACCGTGCGCCTGACCGCGGACAAGGCCGAGTGCTGGGTAGCCACGCAAAACGCCGAAGCGTCGATGGCCACGTTGTCGCAAACGTCCGGGTTGCCCCTGACCGCATGCGAGATTTACAAAATGGATCTCGGCGGCGGTTTCGGTCGTCGCGGCGGCAATCAGGATTTCGTGCGGCAAGCCGTGCAGATCGCCAAGCAGTTGCCGCCCGGCACACCGGTCAAAATGTTGTGGACGCGCGAAGAAGATTTGGGCCATGATTTTTATCGTCCGATCCAGCAGGCGAAGATGACCGCCGGCCTCGACGCCAGCGGCAATCTGACCGCGCTGAATATTCGCGTGACCGGTCAATCCATCAATGCCTTCGCTAATCCGGCTGCGATCAAGGACGGCAAGGACGTGCGCCAATTGCAGGGCTTATGGAAAGCCGCAGGCGACGCACAGTTTGGCTATTCACCGGCGAATCTGCGCACCGAATACGCGATGCGCAACACGCATGTGCCGGTGGGTCCGTGGCGCGGCGTGAATACCAATCACAATGGTTACTTCACCGAATGTTTCATGGATGAAGTGGCGAAAGCCGCGGGCAAGGATCCGCTGGAATTCCGCCGCGGGCTGCTGCAAAAACATCCCAAGCACCTGGCTGTGCTGAACGCGGCTGCCGACAAGGGTAAGTGGGGCACGCCGGTGCCGGCAGGACGCCATCGCGGCATTGCGCAGTTCATGGGCTATGGCAGCTATTCGGCAGCAGTCGCCGAAGTATCGGTCAGCGCCAAAGGTGATGTGAAAGTGCATCACATGGTGCTGGCGACCAACTGCGGTCACGCGGTCAGCGTGGAGCAGATCGCCACGCAGGTGCAAGGCGGCGTGGTGATGGGCATGAGCACGCTGATGAGCGAAAGTTCGGTGGCGAATGGCCGCATCAAGGAAACCAACTTCCACTTGCTGGCTTTGCCGAAGATCGTTCACATGCCCAAAGTCGAAACGGTGATTCAGCCGACGTTTGATTTCTGGGGTGGCGTGGGAGAGCCGACGATTTGCGTGGTGGTGCCGGCGATACTGAACGCGGTGTTCGCCGCGACCGGCAAGCCGGTGCGCAGCGTGCCGTTTACGGCGGCAAGCGGGTTGCGGCTGGTGTAGGGCACGCCGCTTGCAGAAATAAAAAACGCCGCGTTAGCGATAACGCGGCGTTTTTATTTGTGGCGTGGCCAGTGCGCCTAGCGGTTGTCATGGCATCTCCCATTCCTGGTCATAAACCAGCGCCATCGTTCCCGCTTTCGCGGAAACGACGGTGAACCTTAAATCGCCCCAGCCGCCTTCAACTTCGCCTGCTCGTCTTTCGATACGCCAATCCAGTTCAACACCTCCTCTGTATGTTGCCCCGGCTCCGGCGTTTCGCAGCGCAGCTTGCGTGGCATGCCGTGAAAATTAACTGGTGACGCGACAAAGTGTGTGTCGCCAAACAATTTTGTTTTCAGCGGCGCCGCCATGCCGATATGTTGCACCTGTGGGTCGGCAAATACTTTGTCCATGGTATTGATCGGGCCAGCGGGGATGCCTGCAGCCTCGAAAACGTCAACCCAGTGCGCGGCGGTTTTATGTTGCGTGACTTCCGAAATCGCGGCATTCAGCGCGGGGCGATCCTGCGTGCGGCCCACGGCGGTGCTCCACTTGGCATCGGCTTTCCATTCGGGTTTTTCCACCGCGTCGCAGAAGCGCTCCCACAGCCGGCCTGAACTCGCGGCGATGTTCATATAACCATCGCTGGTTTTGAACACGCCCGTCGGTGTAAACGTCGGATGATCGTTGCCGGTCTGGCCCGGTACTTCGCCTTTGACCAAATAACGAGACGCCTGAAAATCCATCAGGAAAATCTGCGATTCGAGCAGACTGGTATGCACCCAGCGGCCTTCGCCCGTGCGGCTGCGGTCGAACAGTGCCATCGAAATACCCATCGCCAGAAAGCTGCCGGAGCACAGATCGGAAATCGGTATGCCCACGCGCATCGGTCCACGCCCGGCTTCGCCCGTCACCGACTGCAAGCCGCCCATGCCCTGCGCGATTTGATCGACACCGCCGCGCTGGCTGTAGGGGCCGGTCTGTCCGAAGCCGCTGATGCTCCCGTAAACCAGGCGCGGGTTCACTTTTTTCAAATCGTCGTATGCAATCTTTAAGCGGCCCTTCACCGGTGCGCGCATGTTCTCGATCAACACGTCAGCTTTTTCGACCAGCTTCATGAACACCTTGTAGCCTTCGGGCGATTTCAGGTTGAGCTGTATCGCGCGCTTGTTGCGATGCAGATTCTGAAAATCCGAACCGCTGCGACGACCGACGACATCTTCGCCGCCGGTGGCGGGCGGCTCCACGCGGATGACATCCGCACCCCAGTCGGCGAGATGGCGCACACAGGTGGGGCCGGCGCGCGCGAGCGTGAGATCGAGAACGATGACGCCGGAGAGCGGTAGGTGGGGTTGGGGTGCGGTGTCAGGCATTGGATTTCCTTGGTGAGTTTGATTGTAAGTAATTGTTTATAAAAGAATTTATATCTAATTCAAGCGCATCCCCGAATCGCGCACCACCTTCGCGGTTTTTTCCATATCCTTTTTAATGCGCGCAGCGAATTCTTCCGGCGTGCCGGTCAGCGGCTCCATGCCTTGCAGTGTCAATGCATCCTGCACCTCGCGCCGCTGCACGATCTTGACGGTTTCGCTGTTCAGCCGCGTGACGATATCGCGCGGTAGAGCCAGTGGCCCCAACAGGCCAAGAAAAAATGTCGCGTCGAAACCGGGCAGTCCGGATTCGGCTACCGTCGGTATGTCGGGCATGGCCGCGAGGCGTTTGGGCCCACTGACGGCAATGGCGCGCAAGCGGCCCGCCTTGACGTGCGGCATGGAGCCCAGCGGATTGCCGAACACCAGCGATACTTGGCCGGCCATCACCTCGGTCGCGGCGGGGCCGGCGCCTTTGTAGGGGATATGCACGAAATCTATTTTGGCGGCGGAGCGGAACATTTCCAGCACCAGATGCCCGGCGGAGCCGTTGCCTGCGGAGGCGAAATTGATTTGTCCGGGACGTGCTTTGGCAAACGCGATCAACTCGCGTACGGTTTTCACCGGCAGCGATGGATGCGACGTCAGCAGCGCGGCGTACTCGCCGATGTTCGCAATGGGCGTGAAGTCGCGCTGAAAATTCAGTTGTTTGTGCGTGAGTGTCACCACGATCAATCCCGATCCTGCCACGAGCAGCGTGTAACCATCGGGCGCGGCGCGCGCGGCATATTCGCCGCCCGCCAAACCACCGCCGCCGGTGCGGTTTTCGATCACCACCGCTTGACCCAGACTCTCGGTGAGATATTTGCCGACGTAGCGCGCCAGCGTGTCGTTGCCGCCACCGGGGGCCAGCGGCACCACCAGACGTATGGGCTTTTGCGGGTAACTCTGTGCTTGCGCGATGGCGGCACCGGCGAGTGCGACGTACATCGCCAGCGACGCCGTAAGACATAGATTCACGGGATTTCGTTTCATCCCTCCGCCTTTGCACCGGAAATTTTTACCACCCGCGCCCATTTCTCATGCTCCACTTTGATGTAAGCCGCAAATTCCGCCGCGCTGCCGCCCGCGATTTCAGTGCCGATGTTGGCGTAGCGTTCTTTCAGTTCAGGCAACGCTTTGTTGGCAGCCGCGTTGAGTTTGTCGATGATGGCGCGCGGGGTTTTCGCCGTGGCACCCAGCCCGTACCAGCCGATGACTTCATAGCCGGGCACGCCGGATTCGGCAATCGTAGGAACCTCCGGTGTGGCGGCGGAGCGTTTGAGTGAGGTGACGCCGAGCGCGCGCACGCGTCCGGATTTGATGTGCGAAACCAGCCCGCCGATGGCGGTGAAGCTCACATGCACTTCGCCGGCTATCAATGCGCTGTTGGCCTGCGCGCCGCTTTTATAGGGCACGTGAATCATGTCCACGCCGGCCATGTGCTTGAACAACTCCGCCGTCAGGTGATTGGAGCCGCCGATGCCGCTGGAGGCGTAGGTCAGGCGCTGTGTCTTCGCCATTGCGATGAGTTCCTTGATGTTGGCGGCGGGCACCGAATTGCGCACCGACAGCACGTACGGCGTGTAGACGGTGAGGATGATTGGCGCGAAGTCGCGTATCGGGTCATAGCCCGCATTGGCGCGCAGGCTGGGCGTGATGACATGCGTGGGCGACATTGCTAGTAACGTGTAGCCGTCGGGCGCGGCCTTGGCGACGATTTCACTGGAGATGGCACCGCCCGCGCTGGGCCGGTTATCCACCACAAACGATTGCCCGAGCAGGTCGGTGAGCTTAGTGGTCATGATGCGCGCGACAGTATCGGAGCCGCCACCAGCACCGAGGCCGACGAGCACACGCACGGAGCGGCTGGGGTAATCCTGCGCTTGGACTTGTAACGCGAGGAATAAGGTAACAAAAAGTGACAGTGGCTTCACGGCGTATCCTGTGGTTAGGTAGTCGCAATCTTACACTGCGGCTGACGGTACGGTTGCACATGGAGCATGCGTAGCGGCAGCACGACCCATACGGCGCGCAGGCGAAACTTTTCCGCTGACCCTGCCTTCTCACTGTGCCAGGCGCTGTGGTCGTGCGCATAGCGCACGCTACGGATGCTGCTTGTAGCGTTGGACGAGCGGCTTGTTTGGCGCTATGGTTGTAGGCGTTATCTTCAATCCGTTTAATCAGGGAGGCATGCTCATGGATAAACCCGTAGATGGTAATAACCTGCCCGCCGAAGTCGGCAGCCGCATCATCGACAAGCCGGAGTTGCCGCCTCAAGGCGTCACCACCGACAACGAGGTCTACACCGAAGTGGTGTTGGGCAAGGGGCAATTAAAGCGCGGCACTTTCAAGCAGTTCGAGGTGTTTTGCGACGAAGCGCAGCGCATCGGCGGCGACGATTTGTATCCGTCGCCGATGACCTACATGGCCATGGGCGTCGGATTCTGACTGCTGACTCAGGTTGCGCGGTACGCGCACATGATGAAGCTGACGATACAGGACGCGAAGGTCAGGGTACGGTTTCGTAAATTTCTTGGCGGCTCAGTGCTGAAGGGCACGGTCTACAACCGCTGGGACGGCGTGGATACGCACTTGACAGTGGAGAGCGATGCGCCGCCCGAGAAACTCAGGCACTTGATCAAGAACGCCAAGGCCGGGTGTTTCGCCGAGGGCTTGATCGAACAGAAAGTGCCGCTGAACAGCACCATCGAGGTCAACGGAAGGCCGTTTACGCTGTAACGCGCGGTAACGTAGTTAGGGTTTGTAGCCGTCGGTCAGCGTGCGCAGGAACGCGACAATATCGTCGATCTCTTCATCGTTCAGTTGCGCGCGCTGTCCCGGTCGGCGCTGGTAGGGCGGCGTTTCGACATCGATGTTGGCGTGAAATTGCGCCGGCAGGTCGTTGAATTTCTTGCCATCGGTAAACCATTTTTTCGAATCGGTATCGCGCGTGGCGTAGTAGGCCACCGCATCGCGTAGGTGGTCGAACAGGCCGTTGTGCATGTACGGCGCGGTCAATGCGACATTGCGCAGCGTCGGCACTTTAAAGAGGCCGCAGCCTTGCGGGTCTTTTTCCGGCGTGGTGTCGCCAGTGGTACGAAAGGGGCCGCACAGGCCCATATCGAAATACGCGGGGTCGGTGGCGTTTTTGGGGATGCGCATGCTGCGCGGCAAACCCAGCGCGTGGTACGAAAAATCCGTGAACAGCGATTTTTTCGGATCGCGCGAGGCTTCATCGACCGTGTGACACGAAGCGCAGTTGCCTTTTTGCCGGATGGTGAACAAACCGAGGCCGCGCTGTTCCTGCTCGGTGAATTTCGCTTCGCCGCGCATCACGGCATCGAATTTGGAACTGAACGGCTGGAAGGCATGCGTGCGCTCAAATGCTGCAATCGAAGCAGCCACGGCATCCAATGCAGTTTCGGCGGTATCAAAAATACGCTCGCCCCACGCCTTGCGAAATTCGGCGGCATAAGGCCCGCTGGCGATTTTGGCGATCAGTGACTGCGGGTCAGGATTGTTCATTTCCAGTGGATTAAAAAACGGCCCCTTGGCCTGATCTTCGAGCGTGTCGGCGCGGCCATCCCAGAACACGCCGCCCGCCGGCACGCGGTTGCCGTCTTTGTCGATGCTGCCGAATTTCGGCACGGTGGCGAGGTACATCGCGGTGGGCGTGTCGCGAAAGCCGAACATGCCAGGGCGGCTGCCCAGCGCCACGCCGATGGTGGTTTTATTGTTGCCGGTAAACGCGCGTGCCGGATCGTGACACGAGGCGCAAGACTGGCCGGCGGGTTCGGACAGGCGTGCGTCGAAAAAAATATTCATCCCCAAAGATTCCTTGGGCGTGAGTCCTTTGTCGTTGAAGTTTACGTGCAGGCCGGGCGCGGGTTGCTCCTGCGCGGCTGGGCGGGTGGCATGAAAATAGGCGAAAATCCCGATCAAGCCGGGAAGGGCAACGGCCAGCGTCAGCAGTTTGCGGTGCATGAGTGCAAGTTATACTACGCCCGGCGAATCTCGCAAGTGGCTGGAAGGGAGTCTGTGATGAACGGCTGGATACGGCGACGGATGGCAGGGTGGGCTTGCGCGGCTGCGCTGGCGTGGCCCGTGGGCGCGGTGGCGCAGTTGGAACCGGCGCGCGCGGCTTTTGAGAAGGAAGACTATGCTGCGGCCTATCAACTCTACAAACCGGAGGCCGATAAAGGCGCGGCCGAGGCGCAGTATCGCGTCGGGCTGATGCATAAATTCGGCTGGGGTGCGGCGCGTGATCACGGCGCCGCCGCGCGCTGGTTTATGGCGGCGGCGGAGCAATCGCACGCGGATGCGCAGTTCGAGCTGGGCATTTATTACAAGGATGGCCGCGGTGTGAGCAAGGATATGGGTAAATCCGCCGAATGGTTTTTGAAAGCCTCGGAGCAGGGTGTGGGCATCGCACAACTGAATCTCGGGCGTTATTTTCTGGCAGGCACCGGCGTCGCCAAAGACCCGGTGGCGGCGTATTACTGGCTTACGGCGGCAGCGCAAAATGGTTACATCGACGGCATGGCGCTGCGCGTGCCGGCGGCGGAGGAGATGACGCCGGAGCAGATCAAGGAAACCAATGCGCGCGCGAAGCAGGCGCCGCGCAAGGCGAATTAGAATAATAACTATATGTTTTTAAAGGATATTTTTTGAACCCCTATCGAGGAGACAACTCATGATGTTAAGACCGTTTTTTATCGCGCTGCTCTTGGCCGGCGCCGGATTCAGCGCCGTAGTACAAGCCGCGCCCTTCGCGTATGTCGCCAATGAAAAATCCGGCAACATTACGGTGATCGATGTGGCCAACGATACGGTGGTCGCCACCTTTCCCGCAGGCAAGCGTCCGCGCGGCATGACCGCCTCGCGCGATGGCAAGCAGCTCTACGTCAGCGATCAGCCCGCGAATGCGCTGCAAATTGTCGATCTTGCTTCGCGCAAAATCACCGGCAAGGTGGACCTTGGCGAATCGCCCGAAGGCGTTTACCGTTCGCCCGACGGCAAGCTGCTGGCGGTGGCGGTGGAAGAAGACAACTCCGTGCATTTCATCAACACCGCCACCGGCAAGCGCGATTTTCAGGTGAAGACCGAGGGCGAAAACCCGGAGCACGCGGTGTTCAGCCGCGACGGCAAGTGGGTGTATGTGAGTGCCGAAGAATCGGAGGTGGTGGACGTGATCGATGTCGCCACGCGCAAGGTGCATACCACCATCAAGGTGGGTAAACGTCCGCGCGGCATTGGCTTTACGCCGGACGGCAAGCTGGCCTACATCGCGTGTGAATTGGCGAATCGTGTGTATGCGATTGATGTGTCGAGCCACAAGGTTGTTGCGGTGATCCCGGCGGGCGTGCGCTCGAATGGCATCCGTGTTCACCCGAATGGCAAAACGGTGTTTGTGTCCAACGGCGCCGATGGCACCGTCGGCGTGATCGACGTGGCCAGCAACAAGATCACCAAGACCATCAAGGTGGGCGACCGGCCGTGGAATATGGCGATCAGCCCCGACGGTGCAAAACTGTATGTCGCGAATGGCCGCTCAAACTCCGTGTCGGTGATCGATACTGCCAAGCTGGAAAAAACCACCGACATTACCGTCGGTGATACGCCGTGGGGCGTGTATATCCCTGACTAGCCTTTCAGCCGCACCGGTTTGCCGGTTTCAATCGAGGTGGTAATCGCCTCGAAGGCGCCGATGGTGTTGACGATTTCGTCGGGCGTGATCGGGTAGGGCGCTTTGCCCGCGACGGCATCGGCGAAGTGTTCGATTTCAACCAGCAGGGAATCGACCTTGGGGAATTCCTTGCGTTCGGTTTTGCCGCCGGATAAACGCGTGATGCATTCGGTTTCGCCCAGCGCCTCCGCCGAGCCTTTGTCGCCGAACACCTGCACGCGCCAGTAAAACGGCGACGGGCGCACCGCGCCCAGAAAGCCGCTGACGCCATTGGCGAATTTGAACAGCACCGAAATCGTGTCGAGTGGATTGTGCCCGGTTTGCGTGGCGACAAACTGCGCGTTGACTTCCGCCGTGGGTCCGGCGAGGTTGGTGAACGCATCGAGGATGTGAATACCGGTGCCGGTCATTCCGGCGCCGGGGGTCTCCGACGGAAGATCACGCCACGGCGCGAAAAAGTTACTCGAGTTCTCGTTGCTGTAATGGCCTTCGATGTGCAGCACGCGGCCCAGCACGCCGCTGGCGACGACGCGGCGCAGTTCCGCCATCGACGGCCAGAAGCGTTTGTTTTGACCGACGCCCACCGGCACGCCAGCTTTTTTGCACGCTTCGACCATGGCGAGCGCATCGTCGAACTTCAGCGCGAAGGGCTTCTCACAAAATACCGGCTTGCCTGCCGCCGCCACCTGCTCCAGCAGTTTGCGATGCGTGGAGTGCGGCGTGGCCAGCCACACCACCTGCACTTGCGGGTCGGCGAGCGCGGCTTCGAGCGTGGTGCTCAACGTGAAGCCTTTTTCTTTGGCGTAGTCGCGCACGGTATCCGGCTCGTGACTGACGCCATGCACGAAGCGAATTTTGTCGCTCTTGCCTTGCACCGCGTTAACTATTGTCTTTCCCCACCAGCCGAGGCCGATGATGGCTGCGTTAATCATGCTATTTCCTAACTATATGTTTTTAAAGGTAAATTATATCTTTCTGCCATTAAGCCGCACGCTGATTTCCGGCGTCAGCGCGGCCTTCAGCGTGGCGTGCAGAAAACAGGTGACCGCCGAAATGCGCATGAGTTTTTCGTGCGTTTCATCGGACTCGTCGCCGTGCAAAAACAAATGCGTGGCCACGGGGTCAATGCTGCCGTTGGTGCCATCGAACGCATAGGGGTTGAACTGCACCAGCCGCACCTGGCGGATTTTGAATTTCATGTAATCGATGTAGCGCGACAACTGCGTCATGTAACAAAACGCGATGCCGGCTGACACCAGCGCGAGGCCGCTGGGTGCGCGATCGGCAGCGCTTTCATCGGAGCGGATGGCGAAGTGGCTCATGCCGGGCAGTTGCAGCGCGACGTCAGTATATGTTTCGCCGATGGCTGATACACGGCACGTGCCTGCGACTTCGCGCACGATGCGTTGGTCGGGGGTGGCGGCTGGCGCGCTCAGCGTGGGCGTGCCGTCACGCTTCTGTCCGGTTTTCAAAATCAAATCGGCGAACGCGTTTGAGTCGGCAAGCGGACTGGGCACGCTCGAATATGTTTTGAGCGGATCGGCGGCGTCCGTGCCGCCGCAGTCGGACAGCGTGCTGACGCCGCGGCGCTTGCCGTTGACGTAGATCGCAAAGGTGTTTTCGACCGGCGTGCGCATGGCCGCCAGTGCGGGCGAGACCCGCACCGCTGCCGCAACCAGCGCGGAAATCACTGCGGCAGATGCCGCCGATTTGACTGCGACAGTGATCTTCGCCGGCTCGGCATAGCCCACGCCGTCACCGCGAAAAAACGCGCCGCTCATGCTGTAGCCGGTGCGGCATTGAATTTCCACATCGTTAAGCTGAATGTTTTGCGCGCGTGCCAATGCCCGCAATCGATTCGCCAGATCGGCCTGCAAACCCGCATTGAAAAACCCCAGAGGAAACGGCGCGAGGTCATCGCCCTTGATATGCACCCCTTCGTCGCTGACCATGCGCCACACGCTGCCGTGCTCACCTTCGGTGACGACGGCTTCTTTTTGGTGGCTGCCGGACAGGTGGCGTGCTTCGACTTTGAATACGTCGCGGCTCGCTGCGCCGAGGACGACGCCCGACCGCTGGCTGCCGTTGCGAACCTTGAATCCCAGCGGGAATCCAGAGCTCGCAATGGTTTCAGCTTCTGCCATTAAAAATACTGTAATAACAAATACTTATGCTGATTCGACAATTTTTTGCTGTTGCTGGCCCAAGCCCTGGATGCCCAGCGTCACCACATCACCGACATTGAGGAACACCGGATTGGGTTTTTTGCCGAGGCCTACGCCGGGCGGCGTGCCGGTGCAGATGACGTCACCGGGCAGCAGCGTCATGTAGTGGCTGCAATACGAAATCAGTTTGCGCACGCCGAAAATCATGGTGCGGGTGTTGCCGGCCTGCATGCGCTGGCCGTTGACGTCGAGCCACATGTCGAGATTTTGCGGATCCGTTATTTCGTCCGTCGTCACCAGCCACGGGCCAATGGGGCCGAAGGTATCGCAGCCCTTGCCCTTGTCCCATTGCGACGACTGCAACTGGAACGCACGCTCGGATACATCGTTCGCCACGCAGTAACCGGCGACGTAGTTGAGTGAATCTTCTTCGCTGACATACTGCGCCTTGGTGCCGATTACGATGGCGAGCTCGCATTCCCAATCGAGCTTGGTGGCGTTGCGCGGCATCACGGTGTCGTCGTTCGGGCCGCAGATGGAGGTGGTGGCCTTCATGAAAATAATCGGCTCGGTGGGCACCGCCATGCCGGCTTCGGCGGCGTGGTCGGAGTAGTTCAGGCCGATGGCGACGTATTTCGAAATGCCGGTGTACGGCACGCCCATGCGCGGATTGCCGGTGACGATCGGCAGTGTTTCCGGCTTGATCTTGGCGATGCGCGCGAGATTGCGCGGCGACAGCGTTTCCGCGTCCAGCGTGGCCACCACTTTCGACATATCGTGCAGCTTGCCTTGCGCGTCGATGATGCCGGGTTTCTCGTGTCCGTCTTTACCGTAACGACAAAGTTTCATGTGAACTCCTGCTTTCTTGAAGAATGCTGATTATAAACCGGCCCGGCTCTTGCCCTTAACCGCTTTGTTCACCACGTTGATCGGCCATTCGCCCGACAACACGCGACGCACTTCACCCGGCGCGCCCGCTTGCAGGCCGACCATGGCTTGTTCGCTGTACCACGCAGCATGCGGGTTAATAATGACATTTTCGCGACCGCGCAGCGGATGCGGATTCGGCAGCGGTTCGGGATCGGTGGTATCCAGCGCGGCGCCGGCGATTTTTTTTGCGTCCAGCGCGCGCACCAACGCGTCGGTGTCGATCACCGGCCCGCGTGCGCAGTTGATAATCACGGCGTTGGGCTTCATCGCGTTGAAGGCGTCGTCGTTGATGCTCTTGCGCGTTTGCGGCGTGAGCGGCGGGTGTACCGAAACAAAGTCTGAGACCTTGAGCATGTCCATCAATTCCATTTTCTGGCCCGGCGCGTCGAACTGGCCGTCTTTCACGAATGGATCGCTGAACATGACCTTCATGCCAAAGGCGGCAGCGCGGATCGCCACCTGACGCGCGATATTGCCGAAGCCGACCAAGCCGAGGGTGCTGCCTGAAAGGCGCTGAATGGGTTTGCCCGGCGGCACCGCCCAGTTGCCGGCGCGCACCTGGCGATCATAAAACGTAATTTTGCGCGCGGCGGACAACAGCAGCGCCATGGTGTGTTCGGCGACTTCTTCGATGCAATACGTCGGATTGTTGGTGACGATAATGCCGACAGCGGTGGCGGCGTCCAGATCGATGGTGTCCACGCCGATGCCGTAGCGCGCGATGATTTTGCACTTGGGCATTTGCGCCATATCAGCCGCCGTGATGGGGCCGGCGTAGGTGTTGAGCAGCGCGTCGCAATCGGCGGCCTGCGCGAGAAATTCTGCGGGCGTTTTGGTTTGCAACGCGGTGAGTTCACCCAACCCTGCCAGGGTTTGTTTCTCGACTTCGAGGGATTCCCACACGTAATCGGTCAGAACCACTTTTGCCAATCCAGCCATGATGACGCCTCACTTAATAGTGTTTAAAAACAAATACTTATGAAGTTTATTGCAACTCGGTAGCGTTCCAGCAATTCGGCGGTTGCCGCCCTTCAAGCACGGCCAGAATATTATCTACCACCACGTTGGCCATCGATTCCCGCAACTCACGCACGGCGCTGCCCATATGCGGCGTGCAAACCACGTTGTGCATTGTAAGCAGGTCGGGATGCGGGCGCGGTTCGTGTTCGTAGACATCGAGGCCGGCGCCCGCGATACGTTTATCTTTCAGCGCTTGAACGAGGGCCAGCTCGTCAATGATGGGGCCGCGCGCGGAATTGATCAGGTACGAAGTCGGCTTCATCAATGCCAGTTGTGCGGCGCCGATCAGATGCCGCGTTTGCGGCGCCAGTTGCACATGCACCGAAACAAAATCTGCTTCACGAAACACCTCGTCGAACGGTGCCCACGTGGCGCCGAGCGCGTGTTCTTTGTCCGGCGTGAGGCGCTTGGGGTCGTGGTAGATCACCGGCATCGAAAACCCGCGCGCGCGCTGGGCCATCGCCGTGCCCACGCCGCCCACACCGATCAAGCCGAGGGTTTTGCGTGACACCGTGCCGCCTTCGAGGTAGTTCGATTGCGATCCGGGAAACACGCCGCCGCGCATCACGCGATCGCCCTCGGCCACGCGGCGCGCCGTGGCCAGCAGCAACGCAAACGCTAAATCGGCGGTGGCGTCGTTGAGCAGCAGGGCGGGGATCACCGTCACCGGCAGCTTGCGCGCGGTGGCGGCTTGCGTGTCGATGTCCGCCGGCGTGATGGTCATTGACGCGACGGCCTTCAAATGCGGATTGGCGTTGATGATGTCGGCGTCGATCTTGTCGTGCAGCAGGCAGAAAATAATGTCGTGTGCGCGCGCGGCTTGCAGCAATTCATCTTTGGTGACGATATGCAACGGATCGTTGTTGATCGTGACATGAGCGACTTTTTGCAGGCGTTCGATGGCGCTTTTTGCCACCGGCTGTGTGACGTAAATCCGTGGGCGCATCGGTGTTAAACCATCCAGCGCACGATGCCGGCCACGCCATCCACTGCCACCTGCGCGCCGTCGGGTATGGTGGTGGTGGCATCGGCCACCCCCAGCACCATCGGGATGCCGCGTTCGCGCGCCAGTGACGCCAGGTGTGACGTGCTGCCGCCGAGTTCAGTCACCACGGCGGACACATTGGTGAGTATGCGTGCCATGGCCGGCCCCGCAGCTTTGGTTATCAGCACATCGCCCGGCGCGACATGCGCGAGCTCGCATTCGCAGTTGACCACGCGTGCGCGGCCCGTGCCCCAGCCGACGCCGGCAGGCTGCCCGCGCAGGCGCGGATGATTGCGCCAGATTTCATCGGGTACTTTTTCCTGCGTGCCCACGTGCAGCGGACGCGCTTGCAGCATCTTGATGCCGTCACCATCGTCACCGTCAGTCATCGCCCATTCGATTTCCACCGGCAGGCCCATGATTTCTTCGGCGCGGCGCAGCATGCCACCGAGGCGCGCGACTTGCGCATCGTTGAGGCAGCGTTTGGGTGTGTCGCTCTTTTTGGGGGCAACAAACTTTCGATGCATGCAGCCGACGGCGTGATACTTCGGGCCGATGGCGGTTTCGGTCAGCACCGCTTCGCGTGAGAGCAAGTAGCGATCTGGCGTGACTTCGCCTTGGGCGATGCTCGAGCCCAGGCCCCAGGTAGCGTTAATCAACATGCCGCCTTCGACCGTCTGCGACAGACCACCACCGGCGGCCAGCGCCGGAATCAGCGGCTGAATAATCAGCGCCATCGCGGTGTCGGCAGGGTCGAGATCATGCGTGGCCATGTAGCGCAGCGCGCGCGTGGACCACATCGCAGCCCAGCAGGCACGGATCGCGGTCTGAAAATCGGTTTCGTCTTCGAGATCGAGAAAACTTTCAAATTGACCGGCGAAGCTGGAACCGAAGCGGTCTTCCACCAATGCCGATGAGCGCACGACGATCGGCAGGCCGTGTTTGGCTTTGATCTCGTTCCAGACCTTCAGCAGCGGTTCAAGTATCTCTGGCGTGATCGGTTCATCCATCAGGCCGATTTTCATGTTCAGCGCACAACGCCGTGCGGTTGCGCCATCATCGGCGGCGAACGCGCCACGTGCGGATTCTTCGAGGCCGAGCGCTTTGATCTGGAGTCTGTACGCATCAGCGGATAAGCAGTAGCCGCCGGGCGTGGGCAAGCCGCCGTGGCCTAGCCGGGCGAGATTCGCACCTTTGGGACCAAACCGTGCGACATCGGCAGCTTCAGGGGCTGAGAGGGGAACGAGTAATGCAGACATGCTTAGCCTTCGCGTGAATCGATCACCAACCGCAACACGCCGTTGGAGTTGCCTTCGTATTCCTTGAAAGCCTGATCGGTTTTAGAAAGCGGGAAAGTGCCGGAGACAAAACCCTTGATATCGATTTTTCCCTGCGACACCAGGTCAATCGACGGCGCCATATCGGTGGGGTGCAGCGCGCGCGAACCGATGATGCTGATTTCTTTGTAGTAGAGCGGGAAGGTGGTGAAGGTGGCGCAGCATTCGTGACTGACCGCGTACGGCGACAAACGCCCGCCGGGTTTCAGCATCTCTATCGCCACCGCCAAAGTCGCTGCACCGCCTGCGGTGTCAATTACCACATCGGCACCCTGGTTGCCGGTGAGGCGCATGACTTCACTTAAACTTTTTTCCGCACTGACATCCAGCGCATGATGCGCGCCCATACGCATCGCCATGTCGAGCTTCCATTTCGTGCGGGACACCGCGATTACTGGGTTTGCACCTGCAAGCGCTGCGAGTTGCGTGTGCAATAGCCCCGTAGTGCCTTGGCCTATCACTACCACTGAATCGCCGGCCTTAACGCCGAGCCTATCTTGCGCGTGTTTTACGGTTGCCAGCGTTTCAATAATGGTGGCATCGTCGAGCGCCAAATCCGCCGGCAGCGGATGCGCGTATTTTCCCGCCACATGCACCAGTTCCGCCAGCGAGCCATCGACTTCTCGCCCGAACAGCCCCGCATTGCGGCACAGGTTTTGCATCTCGCGTTGGCACATATCGCAATGGCCGCAGGAGATGATGGGATTGATGATGACCGGATCGCCGGCTTTGACGTGCGTGACTTTTTCGCCTGCGGATTCCACTACCCCGGTGGATTCATGGCCCATCACCACCGGGTATTTCAGGTTGGCGTACTGGCCTTTGTAGATGCCCAGGTCGGTATGACACACTGCCGTGGCGGCAATGCGTAAGACCACATGATCCGGCGCCAGCGCCGGAATCGCGCGGTCAATGACAGAAAAAGTTCGCGGCGCTGTGAGCGCCGCGGTTTTTGAAAGTAAGGCCATGGTGAGGTGCAGCAATCCCTCCCCTTGAAGGGGAGGGAATTCCTTGCTTACTGCCCCGGCCGTTTGCCGAAGTTGCAATAGCCCGGCATCGGATCGACGACCGTGATTTGCTCAACCGGGAAGTTCGACACAATTTCAACTTCGTCTTTGTGAACGATCAGCATTTCCTCGATACGCACGCCCCATTGATGGGTTTTGCCGTGCTGGGTTTCGAGCGCGAACACCATGCCTTCTTTAATTTCGATCGGGTGATCGAGCGACCAGATGCGTGAGATCACGGGCTGATCGTATTGCGCCAGACCCAGACCATGGCCCCACAAATTGGCAGCGGCTTGATCTTCTTCTTCATAGCCCCAAGTGTCTTTGGCTGACGGCCACTTGGAGGCGATGTCGCGCGTGGTGACGCCGACTTTGACGGCCTTGATGGAGTCGTACAGCCAGCCCAGCGCCTGCGCGTAAACGTCTTTTTGCTCCTGATTCGGCTCGCGGCCCACCATGTAGGTGCGGTAGTAGCACGACTTGTAGCCGTTCCACGTTAGCGCGGCCAGGTCCATGAACACCATGTCGCCCGGCTTGATGATGCGGTCGGAGAAGTTGCGCCAGTTCGGCCAGGTATTGAGGCCCGAGGACACAATCACGTCTTCCACGTCTTCCATGCCCGGAATGTCGTAGAGGAATTTCATGATGTGCGCGGTCAACTGGTTTTCAGTCAGACCGGGCTTCAGGAAGCGCATGAATTCCCAGTGCGCAGCGTCGCCGATGGCGCCGACTTGGCGCATGCACTCGTGCTCGTCCTGATTTTTGACGGCGCGGGCTTCCATCATCGGGGTCATGCCGTCAACCCAGTCGATTTTGTTGTCTTTGAAAATCTGGATCATGTTGATGTCGATGAAATCGACGCCGAGTTTCATGCCTTCGACGCCGCTTTTTTTCATCTCTTTTTTGATGCCGTTGGTGAACTTGGTCACCTGCTGCAACGAGGCGGGGCCCGCCGCGCCCTTGATCCAGGCATACGAATACTTGATGTTTTCTTTCGGAATCCACGGCGAGTGCTTGGCGATATGCACGCCGATGTCGCCTTGCTCGAACAGCACCGGGGCATCGTCGCCGCACAGCAGCGCGTAACGCAGGCCGGGCTTCAGACGGTTCCAGCCGGGGGTCAGCGTGCTGGTGACGTAACGCACATTCTCGTCGTACATCAGCAGCATGGCGCCGAGGCCGTGCGCCTTCATACGCTCGCGCGCGCGCGCCAGACGGTGCTTGCGCAGCCGGTCCCAGTTGATCCGCTCTTGCCAATCGAGTCCCACCATGCCGACGTTTGCCATTACGCTCTCCTGTGTTGCTGGTCTTTGGAATTGTGAACAACGAAAATACAATAAAAACAAATACTTAGAGTGACTCTGGTGCGGCGGGTTGAAGTCGCTTATGCCTAACCCTCGCGAGGGCAAAATTTTGACTGGTTTGCCCTTGAAACACAAGTGAATTCCAAGGTTAAGTCGCGTGGTTGCGCCGTAGAAAAGTTAGTTCGATCCGCCTAGCCGCATGGGGCGTTTGCAACCGGCGAGGTAGAATTCCTGCAACCCTACGATTCCGCGAAAGTGTCTGTGCCGATGCCTGTCAGCAAACGAACTGCCCATTTAAAGTCCGCAGTGCTACCGCTGCTTCCCGTAACCATCGAACCCGGCAACATCCGCTACGCGCCTGGCGTGCGTGCGGGGCGGTGGATATTCGCCACCGGACACAAAGGCACGGCCGATTTCTTCAGCGGCATGGCGCCGGAGGTGTTGGACGCAACTGCACCGCACCATGGCGTGCCCAAAACCAAAAAAGAAGCGCGGCGCATCTTTGCCAACTTCGACAAGGTATTAAAGGCCGGCGGCAGCGACCGCAAGCATGTGGTGCGTGTCGATCAGTATTACACCAGCGGTCCGGTGGTGCCGGCGTATCACGAGGTGCGGCGCGATTTTTTCGGCGGACATGTGCCGCCGAGCACGTCGAACCTGCACCAGAAATTTCTGCTGGCGGGGCAGGACATGGAAGTGCAGATGATGGCCGTAGTGCCGGGCAAAAATTTCGAGGTGGCGCAGCATCGCCCGGCCAACTTGCCGGTACACGCTACCTCAAGCTACAGCCCGGTGTTGACCTGCGGCGATTATGTGTTCGTGGCGGGGCAAACCGCCGAGGCATTCAAAACCGAGGAAGGCCCGATTGATCCGGCGGCGCGCATGCCGGCAGGGCATCTGTGGAAAGGTCTGCCGATCAAGCTGGAGACGGATTTTATTATTGAGCGCAAATTGAAGCCCGCGCTGGCGACGGTAGGCAATACCCTGGCCGACGTGGTGAAGGCGCAGGTGTATTTGCGTGACATCGACGACGTGCCGGCGTTCAACGAAGTGTGGGCGAAACATTTTCCCAAAGCGCCACCGGCGACGGCAATTATCACGACAGCGAACCCGGGGTTTATTTGTGAGATGGGGCGTATTGAAATCAATACCATCAGCGTGCGTAATGCCAAACATGGTGGCAAGACCAAAAAGCAGGTGATCGATGCCGGCGTGCCGACGGCGTTTGAAGGCCATGTGCAGGCGATACGCACGGGCGATTTGTTGTTTTTGTCCGGGTTGATGGCGGTGGGCGCCGATGGCGCGCTGGCTGCGGATGTAAAAATTAGTCCGCGACAGCCGTATTTCGGCAGCGCCGTGCAGTTGCAAATGGAGCATATGCTCACGCAAGCGCAGCGCATCTGCCGCAAGGCCGGAACCTCGCTCGCTAACGTGGTGCGCGCGCAGCAGTTTCATACCGACCTGGCGGATTTTAATGCCGCATGGCAGGTGTGGGATCGCCATTTGCCGGAGCAGCATTTGCCGTTTTCCGCGATTGAAGTGCCTGCGCTTGCGGTACCCGGTGCGGTGGTGATGCTGGATTTGTGGGTTTACGTTCCGTAGCTTGTAGTTCGACATTTCAAGGAAGGCCATGACTCATTTTTCCCGAAAACTATTTGCTGCCGGCGCGATGTTCGCGTCTGCATTTGCGTTTGCCCAAACCGACAACGCCGCAAGCTACCCGACGCAACCCGTGCGCTTCGTCGTCCCATTTTCAGCCGGTGGCGGCACCGACGTCATCATGCGCCTGATCGCCAAACACATGACTGATGCGTGGAAGGTCAATGTGATCGTGGAAAACCGCGTCGGCGCCGGCGGCGTGGTGGGTTCGCAGCATGTCATGCAACAAAAGCCTGATGGCCGCACCTTTCTTGCGGTGGCCAGCGCGTTTGCAGTTCGCGCCGCGATTGATCGCAATCTGCCGTACGACGTGAACAAAGATTTCACCGGCGTAGGCCAAATGGCGCGCTCGCCGAGTTTTATGGTGGTGTCACCGTCGCACGGTTTCGGCTCGCTGCAAGAGTTGATCGCGTATGCAAAAAAGCAGCCCAGCGGCGTTCTCTATGGCTCGGCTGGCGTGGGCAGCACCGCGCACATGCATGCCGCCGCCGTGGCGCATCTCGCAAAAATCAGGGCCGACCACGTAGCGTTTCGCGGCACGCCCGAAGCGGTTCTCGATGCGATGGCGGGGCGGGTGCTGTATACCTTTGCGCCGGGGCCGAACGCGATTCCATTGGCGCGCTCCGGCAAGCTGCAAATTCTGGTGACCACATCGCCAGCGGGCGCGCGTTTCCTGCCCGGCATACCGAGCATCGCGCAAGCCGGGCTGCCGGGCTACGAAGGCGACGACTGGTTCGGCGTGTTCGCACCCGCCGCAACGCCAATGGCGATGCGCGCCAAAGTGTCCAACGAAATGGCACGCATTCTCAAACTGCCGGAAATCCGCGAACGTTTATTTGCCCTGGGCGCCGAGCCGGTGTCCAGCGCGCCAGCGCCGTTTGAAACCATGGTGCGCGATTACATCGTGACCATGCGCAAGCTGGGTGATGAAGTGGGGATCAAGGCGGAGTGAATTGACTTCAAAGACTTTTTTGACGCAGATTTACGCAGATGAACGCAGATTATTTCTCCACCGTCGTTCCCGCGCAGGCGGGAACCCATAACACAGTGCCACTTGAGACGCCTTATGGATACCCGCCTTCGCGGGTATGACGGGTTGGATTTTCATCCGTGTTTATCTGCGTTCATCCGTGATTAAATAGTTTTTCGAAAGGCATCCAAATGAGCACGATAGAAAACAAACTGAACGCGATGGGCTACCAACTTCCGCCGCCATTCACCTTCCCGAAAAACAACCGCACCGGCTGCACGCAGGCCGGATCGATACTGTATTTATCCGGTCACGGTCTCGATCTGCCCAAGCTGCCGAACGTGCGCCAGACCGGCAAATTCGGCGTGGACATCACGGTGGAAGAGGGTGCTGCCACGGCGCACGCAGTGGCGCTCACCATGCTTGCCACCATCAAGGCGCATTGCGGCGATCTGGATCGCGTCAAGCGCGTGCTGCGGTTGTTTGGCATGGTGAACTGCACGCCGGATTTCGTCCAGCCGCCGCAGGTGATCGACGGCGCATCGGATTTGTTTTTTGAACTGTGGGGGCCGGAATTCGGCAAACACGCGCGCACGGCCGTGGGGCAGGTGTCGCTGCCGCGCGGTATTGCCGTTGAAATCAACGGCGAGTTCGAGTTGCACGCCTGATCGTTACGCGCCGAGCCGTTGATTCAATTGCGGGAAAACCGGAGGGCGCAATAACCGAAGGGCATTGCGCCGCATGTGGATATCCACGCTAAATTCGGCGCAATGCGCTACGCTTATTGCGCCCTACGAGAGTTTGTTGTGCACCCAAACGCCGACCTCGCCTACATAATACGTGTGGAAATCTTCGACTTCGATGTTGTAAACGTTAGCTCTAAAAAGATGTTCGGGTTTGACATAGGGGCGTTTTTCAGGATCGTAGATTGTGTTTAGAACTGGTTCCTGTCCGAATATCATCGTCGCTATATCGACATGTGCGCCGTAGGCTATGTGCCATTCTCGGCCGCCTTCGCCTGGCACCCACGCAATGCCAGGGTTTTCCGTGACGAATAGGCGATGATTGCCGACAACTTCAGAATTTTCTTGGGATAGTAGTTCCAATTTGAGCGCGGGCCATTTCCATTTGATATCAGCAGCTTTTTTCCAACCCTTTCCTTGCACCCAAATCGGATGCTCAGGTGTGACAGCTAAGGAGTGCATTTCGCCGATTGATAATAGAATAAACGCTCTATCCTCATGCACAAACGTCTTGGACACACGCTTGTATGCCCGCTCACCTTGGCCGCTTTCGTGCTTGGAGAGCACCAAATCGCCCACCTTGATTTGCTCAATCGGCTTCAAGTCTTCTTTGGTATGCACCAAGGTGCCTGCCGCAAAACAGGCGGCCCTGCGGGACTTCGTAGCAGTTATTGAGCGTTGCATAAGGGATTACTGAGGCAAGCCCTGTTTCAACCGCGGAAAAACCTTCAACGCATTGCCGCTGAAAATCTTGCCGCGCGCCTCTGTGGATATAGCAGCGGCTTCGACATAACGCTTGGTGTCGTCGAAGTAGTGGCCGGTTTCCGGGTCGATGCCCTTGACCGCGCCGACGATTTCGGAGGCGAACAATACGTTGTCCGCCGGGATCACTTTGAGTAGCAAATCAATGCCCGGTTGGTGATACACGCAGGTGTCGAAATAAACGTTCTTCAAAAGATCAGTGGCGGGCGGACGCTTCATGTCCTGCGCCAGGCCGCGATAACGGCCCCAGTGATACGGCACCGCGCCGCCGCCGTGCGGAATAATCAAGCGCAGTTTGGGGAAATCCTTGAACAAATCCGCCTGGATGAATTGCATGAACGCAGTGGTGTCGCCGTTGATGTAGTGCGCGCCGGTGCCCTGAAAATTCGGATTGCACGACATGCTCACATGCACCATGCCCGGCACGTCGAGCTCGCACATGGCCTCGTAGAGCGGATACCAGCTTTTGTCGGTGAGCGGCTTGCCGGTCCAGTAGCCGTCGGTCGGATCGGGGTTGATGTTGCAGCCGATGAAACCCAGCTCGTTCACGCAGCGTTTTAGCTCCGCCACGCAGTTGGCCGGCGTAACGCCCGGCGACTGCGGCAACTGACACACGCCGACGAAATTTTTCGGATACAACGAGCACACGCGATGAATCATGTCGTTGCACGCCTGCGTCCAGTGTTTGCTGGTGGTCTCGTCGCCGATGTGGTGCGCCATGCCGCCGGCCTGCGGCGAAAAAATGGTGAGATCGACGCCGCGTTCGCGCTGAATGCGCAACTGGTTTTTTTCGATGGTCTCGCGCACTTCGTCGTCGCCGACCTTGAGGTCGGGGGCGAGCGCGGGGGCCTTCGTGTTCAGCGCGGCGATTTGCGCTTCGCGATACGCCTTGAGCGCTTTCGGCGCGGTGGTGTAGTGACCGTGGCAATCGATTATCATAAAAAGTCCTTTAAAAACAAATAGTTATTGTTTGTATGCTCGGGACACTAAATGCGATACGTGGTGATTATGCGCGCGCAGGCCACGCCGCCGCATGCGAGCCGCGTGGCGCGGCAGGCCGTACCCAGCGCCCCGGTGTTTCGGATAACTGTACCGCGGGTTTCAGATGCGTGACACGCCCCCACGGCGAATCATGTTCCGTCAGCAACGTCGCCAGCACATCCGGCGGCAATTCCAGCGGCAGATTCTGATATTCTGCTGGCGAAAATTTACCCAGCCCACGGAACCACTCGCCCGAGCCTGCGAGCGAGGTGCGCACCAGCCAACTGCCGCCGATGGTGGCGCGGCGATGCAGCGCCACCATGGTGGCAAACGCCAGGATGTAGCCCGCCACGTAATCGTGCGGCGAGCCGGGCAGGAACGCGGGTGTCGCATTGTTCGGGCGCCACGCCATGCCGTTGAACGACTGCACCACGGTGTCGTAACCGCGCGCGTGCTTCCACGGGCCTTCGTGGCCCCACGCGGAGAGCGAGACATACACGATGCCGGGACGCGATTGCGCCAGCGCTTCGGGCGACAGGCCGCGTGCGGCGAGCGCGCCGGGGCGATAGGCTTGCAGGAATACGTCGCAGTCTTTCACCAGCCCGCGCATGATCTCGGCTTGCGCTGCGTCGCGCATGTCGATGTGCGCCTGTATCTTGCCGATGCCGGTATCCACATCCGACGGCGCGCCCAGATCGGGCAGGTCTTTTCGGGTGACGCGAATCACATCCGCGCCGTGTTCCGCGAAGGCCTTGGCGCATGCGGGGCCGGCCAGCACGCGCGTGAGATCGAGCATGCGGATGCCCGAGAGCGGACGATCTCCCGGTGGCAAAGGCTGCACCGGCGCATCACCAATTTTGACGATTTCAAACAGAGGAATTTGCGCCGCGCTTTTTTGATGGGTGCAGGTTTCCCATTCGGCCTCGGTGCGGATAAAACCGCCGCAACCACCGGCGGCGAACATGGCGGCTTCAAGCTCCAGCCCTTCGCGTTGTGCAACGGCCTTGGTCACCGCTTCTTTATCCATGGTCACGCCCAGCGCCTTGAGATTGCCGTCGCGCACATTGGGAAAATTGCAGTGCAGGTAAATCCAGCGGCCGTCTTTGAGTTGATAAAAGCCGGTGATTTTTTCTTCGCTTTCGCCGGGCTTTTTGCCGTCGATCTTGATGTAGCGCGGGCTGCGCATCGCGGCGGCGGCAGCGTGCATGGTGAGGCTGACTTTTTGCGCGCGCCCGGTTTTGAGTTTCCATAACTCAGCCGCGGCGAGCCCCGTGGCCGCGACACACGCGGCGCCCGGTGAAACAAATTTAAACGGCGTTTGCAGCAGCAAATCGGAGCCGGTGATTTCGACGTTGTCCGCTGTCGAAGCGGGTAGATTGGCGAGTTGCAGCAGATGATGCAGTTGTGCGTGCGCTTCGGCGTGGGGCATGGGCATTCCTTTACGATACTTTGGGCAATTGATCGCGAATTTTTGAGCCGGTGTACAGCTCCGGCCAGCGGCGCAGGGTCTCGTCGCTTTTTTCGGTGTACATGTGGCAGGTGTTAAACGTGCGCGGCATTTCGCCGGGCTGGTGTTTGCGTTTGGCCTGCCGCGCGTTGTTGGTGGATTGATACGCCACGGCGGCGATGCGGCCGAGCAGCTCCCACTGGTGCGTACAGCCGTGCGCGCTGCCGATGATGTCTTTCAAGCCGCGCGTCCAGCCGCGCGCGATGCGATGGCCTTTTAATTGCGCGAACTTGGCCGTGATGTCGCCGCACAACTTATACGGGCTGTTGTCGGTGACAGCCACGCACTCGTGAATGGTCATGTCCAGATCAATGGTGAGCCTGATCCACATATCGTGCGCGGGTACGCCTGCGGGCAAATCGGGGCTGCCGGTGCGGTTAAACCAGGTGTAGGCCTTGGTGTCGGTGAGACGGCCTTCGATATCCCACAGGCCGTCGTCGCGTTCATAGCCGCGGCAATCGATCGTACGGTGGTGGTTGAGTTTACGGGCGGTGGGGCGGGGCAGGGGCATTGCATTAACCTTTCAGTGCGACAAGTGCGTCTACAGCCTTGACGCCCTGGCCTTTGGGCATCACGAGGATGGGATTGATATCGAGTTCGGCAAGCGTGCCGTTGAGATTGACCGCCAGATGCGACACCTTCACCAGCACGTCGGCCAGCGCATCCACGTCACATGCGGGCTTGCCTCTGAAGCCTTGTAAGAGCTTCGCGCCTTTGACCTCGGCGATCATGTCGCGCGCTTCGGTGGGGGTGATCGGGCAATGGCGCATGGCGACATCTTTGTAGACTTCAACCATTACGCCGCCGGTGCCGAACAGAATCGTCGGGCCGAGTTGTGCGTCGTAGCTTACGCCGACGATGACTTCAACGCCGCCCGCGACCATCTCCTGCACCAGCACGCCGTTGATATTTGCGTTCGGTGCATGCTTTTTCGCGTTCGCCAAAATCGCTGCATGCGCGGCACGTACCTCATCGGCGTTGCGCAGATTCAAGCGCACCACGCCAGCTTCGGTTTTGTGCGGAATGTCTGGGGAATCGGCTTTTAAAACAACAGGATAGCCTATCTTCTCGGCGGCCTTCACGGCGGCGTCGGCGTCTGTGGCGCAGACTTCCATTGAGATCGGCACACCCCATGCCGCGATCAGTTGCTTGCTTTCGGATTCGGATAGTGCGTTGCGCTTGAGTGCCTGCGCCTCCGCGAGCGCCGTGGATTGCGCAGCGCTCATCGCGGGCGCTGTGGCGAAACCCTGCTTCATGCGCTTGTCGTGCCAG
Source organism: Betaproteobacteria bacterium (assembly GCA_947467315.1). Classification (GTDB taxonomy): domain Bacteria; phylum Pseudomonadota; class Gammaproteobacteria; order Burkholderiales; family SG8-41; genus UBA5216. The sequence continues at coordinate 26,431 of CANIID010000009.1, forward strand.
GCGTGATAGTCGATCAGATGGCGCAGTCCGCGTGCCATCGAATCCGGCGTGTAAAACAGCGGCACGCCGGCGGCCTTGAGCTTGGTCAAACTCGCGCTGGTGTCGCGCGTGCCGGTCCACATGTAAGCGACGTTTTTATCCGTGGTTTGTCGCAGCGCGATGATCTGATCGATCTGCTGCTCTTTGCCGGCGCTGGCGATGGCGAGCGCGCCGACGCCCGGCTCGTCGATCATGGCGTTCATGATTTCGGGAAACGCATCGCTGTTGGCTTTGCCGGTGACATCGGCGGGGTTGGCGGCCCAACCAAAGCCCTTGATGACGCCATTGATCACACCCAGCGCCTTGTCGCTTAGCACCGGCAAATCCAGCCCTTGCTGGCCGCACATATCCGCCGTCAGCGAGCAGATGCCGCCGGAGTGCGACACCACGGCGATGCCCGGTTGCTTGGGTTTTTTCGATTGCGCCAGCAGTTGCGCGACTTCCAATAAGTCGTCGTAGCTCGGCACGCGAATCACGCCGTATTGTTTGCAGATGGCGTCGTAGAGCGCGTCAGAGCCGGTCAGCGCAGCCGTGTGCGAACTGGCGGCGCGCTTGCCCAGATCGGAGCGACCGATTTTAATCAGCACGATCGGCTTGCCGCGTTCGGCGGCGAGCTTGGCGACTTCGATAAATTTTGCCGCGTTCTTGAAGCCCTCGACAAAACCGGCGATCACCGTGGTGCCTTCGTCGTCAAGCAGGTAACGCGCGAAATCGGCGAAATCCAGATCGGCTTCATTCCCTGTGGACACCACGTAACTCAAGCCCATGCCCGAGTCAGCGGCGCGCGCGAGAAACGGGCCGAATAGCGTGGCGCCGCTTTGGCACACCAACCCAACCGTGCCAGTGATGCCCGCCATCTGCCGGCTCGATGACGTGAGCCAGATGTCGTCGCGTATGTTGGCCAACCCCAAACAATTCGGTCCGCTGATGCGCAAGCCCGATTCGCGCGCGTAGGCTGCGACTTCCGCCTGCAAATCCGCGCGATCAGAGAGGCCGCGTTCGGAGAACCCGGCGGAGATCACAATCGCCGCGCGCGTACCCTTGGCATGCGCTTCTTTCAGCGTGGCGAGCACGTGGTTGTACGGCACCACCACGGCGACCACATCCGGGGTTTCCGGCAGCTCGGTAATGTTTTTGTAGGACTTTACGCCGAGAATTTCGTCGTACTTCGGATTCACCGCGTACACATTGACGCGGCCTTTCATGCGCAGCGCGGCAGCCAGCATGCGTCCGCCGTACTGCTGGCGCGGTGTGGCGCCCACGATGGCAAGCGATTTGGGATTGAGCATCGTATGTATCGATGCCATCTGGTCTTTGGTCCAGATTGTCATAGCGGCATTTCTCTTGTGTGTATGGGAATGGATAGCAGCGGCATTGCACCGCCGAGGCACAATGTAACGGTGTGCAAGGGTGCGCGCAAGCCTGTACGTTCCGCACGGTGGAATGGAGTAGACTTTCGTGTGTAACGCCCTCTTTATTATTGACGCGGTCACTCTTGGAAAAAATATGGAAAAGAAATTCATCAACCCCGAAGGCCTGGTAAAACCCGGCTACTACACGCCGGCCATCAGTGTCAGCGGCGGCAGAACCATCTACATCGCGGGTCAGGTATCACAGGACGCCGAAGGCAAACTCGTCGGCAAAGGCGATCTGTTGGCGCAAACCGAACAGGTCTACAAAAATCTTGGCCTCGCGCTGGCGGGCGCGGGCGCCACCTTCGCCGATGTGGTGAAGCTCAATGTCTACGTGGTGGGGTTCCAGCCCGAACATCGCGCGGTGTTGCAATCGGTGCGGGAAAAGCATGTCTCGAAAGAGCATCCGCCCGCGAGCACGCTGGTCGGCGTGCAGGCGCTGGCGACGAGTGCGTTTTTGGTGGAGGTTGAGGCGGTGGCGGTCGTGGGGTAATACCGCAGGGCGGAAAAGCGCAGCGCCTTCCGCCGGAAGGATTGTTCAGGGTGCGATGTGTTGATATCCCGTGAGGCATGGCGGAAGGCGCTGCGCTTTTCCGCCCTACACGAACACAGCGTTACGCTGCGGCAGCTCCCAACACGTTTTCGGCAACGACAAACTTTGCCAGCCAGCGCTTGTTGATAATCATGTTCTCCTGCCACGCCGCTTCGATGTTGGCTACGGTGGAGGCTTTCACCGCCGGGGCGGCGAGCAGGGCATCGCGCCATGCCTTGAGATGCGGAAACTTCTCGATAAAGCCTAGCGGACGCAGGCGATCCATGAAGGTATAGCGTTGCAGGAAGGGCGCGTACGCGGCATCGACCAGCGACATTTTCGGGCCGTTGAAGTAAGGGCCGTCATTGCCGCGTTTGGCCAGCGCTGCGTCGAGCTTGCCGAACACCTCGGCGATCTTGGCGGCTTTTTTGGTGAATTCATCTTCGGTATCGGAATAGGCGGCGGTGGAAATCGCGCTGGCGAACGTGGGCACGTAATCCGTCCAGGCGCGATTACGCGCGCGGGTGAGCGGGTCGGCCGGGTGCAGTTGCGGCGCGACGGTTTCGTCGAGGTATTCGGCGATGGCGTTGGATTCAAACAGCGCGTCGTTGTCGCCGATGCGCAGCACCGGCACCTTCGCGTGCGGGGAGATTTTCAGGAACCAGTCGGGGCGGTTGTCGCGGTCGATGTAGGTGATGTCGTAATCGATGTTCTTCGCACGCAGCACAATCGCGGCGCGTTGCACCCACGGGCATGTTTTGAAGCTGCACAGCATTGGTTTGGATGACATGGTTTTTTCCTTTCGAGGTTGGATGAGTCAACTCATCTGGTTTGTGGAGGGCATCATAATCGGGATTGCCCCCTTACCCTAACCCTCGCCACCGTGTCCGGGGGCGAGGGGATATAAATTTGTTAATCCGCCGGTAAGCCATTACGCAGCAAATCGCGCGCGATAAACCAGCGATGCACTTCACTCGGGCCTTCGTAGATGCGCCATACGCGGCTGGCGCGACAGATGTATTCCAGCGGCAGGTCTTTGGTCATGCCCATGCCACCGAAGAGTTGCATCGCGCGATCGGCCACGCGGTAAATCATTTCGCTGCCTTGCAGTTTAACCATCGCCGCGTCGCGCCGCCAGTTGGTTTCGCCGGCATCGATTTTGCACGCGAGGCGCCACGCGATGAGGCGCACCATTTCCATTTCTTGAAAACTGTCGGCGATCCACCATTGCACGGCCTGGCGGTCGGCGAGCGGTTTGCCGAAGGTGACGCGTTCGTTGGCCTGCGGAATCATCAGTTCAAGGCAGCGGCGTGCGTAGCCCAGCGCGCGGCAGGCGATTTCCAGTCGGCGCACACCCAGACGATTCTGCATCGGGCCGAAGCCATTGCCGACCGTGCCGAGCACCTGATCGTCGGATAGCTGCACGTTGTCGAAAAACACGCCGTAGGGCGCGTGTTCGCCGATGGTGTTGAGCACCGTCGGGATCGACACGCCCTTGGTGCCCTGATCGACCAGAAACGCGGTGATGCCGCCGCGCGAGCCTTTGGCCGGATCGGTTACGGCCATCACGATCATGAAGTCGGCGCGGCGGGCATGGCTGATAAAAATCTTTTGCCCGTTGATGACCCATTTGCCGTTTTTGTATTCGGCGCGGGTTTTCATGCCTGCCGGATCGGCGCCCGCGCCGGGTTCGGTGATGGCGATAGCGCTTTTTTTGTCGCCGTTGGCGTAGGGGATGAAATACTTTTGGATCTGATCGCCCTTGCAGGTTTCTTTCAGCATGAACAGATTCGGGCTGTCGGGCGGCAGCACCCACGGCGTGATGCTGGTTTTTAGTTCCTCGATCACCACGGATTTGGCGAGCATGCCGAGATTCTGACCACCGTATTCTTCGGGCACGTCGATGCCGTAGAGACCGATCTCCTTCGCTTTGCGGTTGAGTTCTTTTTCCGCGTCGGGGTCGATCAGCGGGGCATCGGTGAGGCCGCGTTCGGCTTCGCGGCGAATCACGTCTTTTTCCAGCGGCAGCAGCTCCTCGCGGGTGAAGCGCGCCACGGTTTCGCGCAGCATGCGCAGTTCTTCGGGTAGGGTGAAATCCACGGGTGTTCTCTTTCAGTGTTGCGATGGCGCGGCGTTGGCCGTCGTGGTGACTATGCCGCCACCAACCCCAGCGCGGTTTCCAGTTGTTTGCGATGCGCCTTGGGCGCGCCCAGGCAGTGATACAGCGAGCGAGACATCTTGGTATGCAACGTCAGGCCGTATTCGCGCACCACACCCATGCCGGCGTGTACCTCATGCGCGTAGTCGCAGGCGCGCATATAGCTCTCGGACGCCACCGACTTGGCCACGTGAACGCTGGCCGTCGCATCCATGCCGCTGTCGAGTTTCCACAGCGCCTCGTAGGTGGTCCAGCGTGCCGAATCGACATAGTTAACCATATGGATGATGTGATCCTGCACCCGTGCAAAGCGACCGATGATCTGGCCGAATTGCGTGCGGTCACGCGCGTAGTTGAGCGACATCTCGTAGACGGTTTTGCACGCCCCCACTTTGTAGGCGCACAGCACTGGCGTGGCGGCGAGCATGGCGCGCTGTAGCGCGTCCCACACATTGGGGAGCACGTCGCCCGCGCTCACGCGCACGTTGTCGAACGTGACTTCGCTCATGCCGGCGATAAATCCATCGAGCGCGCGCACCGCAACACCTGGCGCTTTGGCGTCGACGCGCATGAGGCTGATGCCCGTGCCGCTGCGTACCGCCGTCAGCAGATCGGTCGCGTGAAGGGCGTCGTGAACAAAAACCTTGGTGCCACTCAGCACGAAATCGTTTCCCTGGCTTTTGGCGGTAAGGCGTATGCCGTCCGCCGACCAGCCGTATTGTGCTTCGGTTAGCGCCAGCGCGAACACGCGCTCGCCGCTGGCGAGGCGCGGCAGCCACGCCTTCTTTATGTCTTCACTGCCGGCTTCCAGCAGGATGCGCGCGCACAGCACCGCCGATGAAAACAGCGGGCCGGGCACGGGGCCGGCGCCGAGTTCTTCGAATAACACTGCCACGTCGGTCATATCGTTGCCGGTGCCGCCGTAGGCTTCGGGTATGGCCATGCCGGTCCAGCCGAGTTCCGCCATTTGCTTCCAGATGCCGGCCATGACAAGTGCGGGATCGCGGTCAAGTTTGAGCAACACGTCGCGAGGGCAGGCGCCGCGCACGAAGTCGCGGGCAGAATCCTGAATCAGTTGCTGGGTGTCGTTTAAAGCTAGGTCCATATTTTTTCGTCCTAACGTAAGTTCGCGGCTTTTTCGCGTTCGCGCCCGCCAATGCCGATGCGCCGCGCCATAATCACGCGCTGGATGTCGGTGGTGGCGCCCGGATGCAATGCGGTGATGGCGTCGCGCTGGAAATATTCGATATTGCCCTTCAACGGCGCCCAGCGTTTGTCTTTGGTCAGCACCAGCGGCCCGGCAATGCGCAGCATTTTTTCCGCGATGTCGAGGCCCGACAGTTTGCGCCGCAGGCTGTATTGCGAGCCTTCGTAGGTGCGCGGTTGATTGGTATGCGCGAGCCAATGATTGCGCAGGGCAAACAGGCGCGTGATTTCGGCTTCGATGTAAAGATCAACCAGTTCCGCGCGCGCGTCCGGGTCGTCGGCGATAGCCCAACCCTCATGGCGTTCCTTGCACAGATTGATGAAATCGTAAATCACGCGGCGGTCGGCGAGGCGCCCCATGCCGCCATGTTCGACTTCGAGATGGGTGGTGGCGACTTTCCAGCCGTTGTTCTCGCCGCCGACGAGGTGATCGGCCGGCACGCGCACGTTGTCGAAGAACACCGCGTTTTTTACGCCGGAGCCGCTGCCGCCTTCGCCGCCGGTGGCGAGCAAATCCATCGGCGTGACGGTGATGCCGGGCAGGTTCATCGGGATCATCAGCCACGACAGATTTTTGTGGCGCTCGCCTTTGGGATCGGTGACCAGAATCGTCCACGAGTAATCCGCGCCGTGTGAACTGCCGACGAACATTTTTTGGCCGTTGACCACATACACATCGCCATCGCGGATCGCCGTCGATTTAATACCGGCAAGATCGGAGCCCGCGCCCGGTTCGGTGAGCAACTGCCAGGTGCGCACTTCACCGCGGCAGATCGGCGGCAGAAAACGCTTTTTGTGTTCGGGTGTGCCCCACACCAAAATCGTCGGCGCGGACATACGACCGCCGGCGTCGTAGTACGGCGGCAATCCCAATTCGAGCTTCGACATTTCTTCAGCAAGGATGGCGACGTTATCCGTTGATAGCTCGCCGCCGCCGTACTCCTTGGGCATCGACGGATACAGCCAGCCTTGTTTGCCCAGCGCGCGGCCGAGGTCGCGGCGTAGCTGGTACTGCTCGTAGCTCATGTCGCACGGGTCGACCGAGTGTTCGAGATTCGGCGGGATGTTTTTTTCAAAAAACGCCCGCACCTCGGCGCGAAAGGCGCTCTGTTCGGCGGAGTCTTCAATGGCGAAATTCATAAAATGCGTTCCTCGCTTTGACAGGCGGCTATTCGGTCGGAATTTTCGCGTCGCGTATTATTTTCGCAAAGCGCTCATGTTCCGATTTCCAGAACTTGGCGAAATCTTCCTGCGTCTTGCTGGTGACGATGCTGACACCGCTGTCGGCCATGCGCTTCATCACTTCGGGGTGCGTCATGGTTTCATGCCCGACAGCGAAGAGTTTTTTCACCACCGTGCCCGGCGTGCCTTTGGGCACGTAGATGCCTTGCCAGGAGCCGACCACCATATCCAGCCCCTGCTCGCGCATCGTAGGCACATCGGGCAGGGCGGGGATGCGCTCCGGTGACACCGCCGCCAGCATGCGCACGCGGCCGCTTTTCACATAGGTCACGGCGGACGAAAACGTCACGAACATGGCTTGCACTTCATTGCCGAGCAAGCCGATCATCGCAGGCCCCGCGCCGCCTTTATAGGCGACTTGCTGTGCCTGTGTACCGGTGGCCATCATGAACATCAGCATTTCGAGATTGTTCGCGCTGCTGGGCGCCGGCGATCCGTAATTTAATTTGCCGGGATTGGCCTTGAGATAGGCGATGAATTCCTTGACGGTTTTAACCGGCAGCGTGGGATGGGTGACCAGACAGCCCGACACATCCACTACTTGCGTGACCGGCATCAGATCAGCCAGCGGCTTCACCGGAAACTTGGTGTAGATGTTGGCATTGATCGCCATGGTGCCGACGTTGCCGAGCAAAAATGTATAGCCGTCGGCGTTCGATTTGGCCGCGACTTCGACGCCGATATTGCCGGAGGCGCCCGCGCGGTTGTCGACGACGACTTGTTGCTTGAGCAGCTCGGTCATGCGCGGCTGCAGCACGCGGGCGACAAAATCGGATGCGCCGCCGGGGGCGAAAGGCACCACCATACGCAGGGTGCGGTTGGGGTAGTCCTGCGCCGCCGCGGGACCGCAGACGCCTAGGAGTGTTAATGTAAGTATTTGTTTATAAACACTATTTTTCATAACAATGCCCCTCGCAGTGTGATTGCCGCGGCGCGAATTTACGCCAATTGTTTTTCGTCGTCCGGCGTAATCGGCAGCTTCACCGGGCGCTTTAATTTCGCCGACAGATCAATGGCCTTGGTCAGCATCAGGCGATTATGGCCCTCGCGCGCGGTGGCGTGTTGCGTAGTTACGCCGAGCGACACGCGGTTTAGCCACGAATTGGTTTCTTCGCGCATGGGGCCGCGCAGTTCGCCGAGCGCCATGTCGCCCACCGGGTAGCTGGTGAGGAAATCGACGTGGCGGCGCTTATCGGGCGCGTAGCCTTCGGCCTGTATCAGATTGGTGGCGAGCACCATGTCGCGATGCGTGTCGTCGATGGTGAGTACGCCTTCGGTGCCGACCGCGCCGACTTCCAGCGAATACACCGCGCCGGGCCACACTTCCGGCAGCGCCCACGAAATCACGCCGTGATAGATCGCGCCGTCGTCGAAAACTATCGTGTAGCCGGTGCCGTCTACGCCTTGCCACGTGGGGCCGAGCGCTTTGTTCACCGAGCGCGCGTAAACCTCCACCGGGTTTTTCGCTTCCATCAGCCACATCACGATGTCCAGCGCATGCGTGCCGGAAATTACCATCGGTGTGACTTCGGAACGGTTATCGCTGCGCTTGTAGTTGTCGATGGCGACCAGACGGTTCATGAACGCGCGCGAGGTCACCATGGTCACTTCGCCGAGTGCGCCGGACTGCACTTTCTCTTTCGCCACCAGCCAGCGGCGGCGAAAGCGCTGTGTGTAGCCGATGACGGCATCGACGCCGGATTTTTCAATCGCCGCCAGCGTCTGCGCCGATTCGGCCAAGTCGGTGGCCAGCGGTTTTTCAATCAGCAGCGGTAAGTTGCGTTCAGCGGCGTAGATCACCGGATCGACGTGCAGATGCTCGTCGGTGCAGACGATTACCGCGTTGACTTCGGGGCGCGATAGCAGGGTTTTGTAATCCGTGGTGACGAAATCGGCGTTGCACTTGTGGCCGACGATTTCGCCGCGTTCCGGCATTTTTTCGGCGATGCCAATCCAGCCGACGGAAGGATGGCGTGCCGCGAGTTCACCGCGTATGAGACCAACGCGGCCGGCGCCGATGATGGCGAGACCGATTTTTTTGGGATTTTTTATCATTGTGTTCAATCTGGATGGGTGATGATTATTTACCAATCCCGACATTCGCGCCTACGCGGGAATGTCGGGGAAGGGTTTTCTTTCTACCGAGTCGTTGCAGTCGCCGTCCGCGATTCCGGCAGCGGCAGATTCACCGGTTCATGCCGTTCTGCCGACAGATCCGCCGCGATATACACCTCCATCACGTCGCGCGCTTCTTCGCCGGTGACCAGCACCGGCCGATCACAGGCGACGGCTTCGAGAAAATGCACGGTCTCGGCGGCCATCGGGCCGGCGTAGGTGTGCTCGACGGGTTCGCCGGGCATGGTGGACATAGGATGCACGATGCCGCTCTTCATTGTTGTGAGCTGCGTGTCGCGATGGGTGTCGTCGATAATCAACGCACCTTCGGTGCCGATCATTTCGATCCAGGTCATCGAGAAATTCGGGTAGGCAGGCGGCAAGCTCCAGCCCGCGCACACCACGCACGACACGCCGTTATCGAAGGTTACTGTGATGTATTGCGTGTCGGGGATATCCGCACCGGTGGATTCGCGCATCGCGCCGTAGTTCACCGTGGAATACACGCGGATCGGTTTCGCCGGCTGTAAACACCACATGACGAAATCCAGGTCGTGGGTAGCTTCCATGGCGGCGGGAGAGAGCTTCGAGCGGCCGATAATCTTTTTACCCAGGCCGCGACCAATGTGGCGGCTCACCAGCGCGCTCACCGGTTTGCCCAGCGTGCCGTCGCGCAGTGCCTGCTTCACATAGGCGAACTTCGGATTAAAGCGCTGCGAATAGCCGATGCTGAATTTCAGATTATTCTTTTTAGCCAGGTGATTCAGTTCGTCCGCTTCATGCAGTTCCAGAGCGATGGGCTTTTCCAGAAACACGTGCTTGCCGGACGTCAGGCATTCTCGCGCCATCGGGTAGTGCAGCAGTTCCGGTGTGGCTGATATAAACACCGCATCAATATCGTCGCGCTTGATCAGTTCTTTGTAGTCGGCGGTTGCGGTCTTGGCGTTGGTTTTTGCGGCGATTTCTGCCAAGCGCTCGGGGCGCGTTTCGACCACGTGCAAATCCTTCACCAACGGATTCATGGCGCAGGTTTCCGCGCGGATACCGCCGCACCAGCCGGTGCCGATAATGCCTACGTTGATTTGTTTCACTGAAAGAATCCTTGATGGGAGGCAAATGAAGGCGCGTATTCTAGCTTATTGAAGGTCAAGGGCTTTTAACCATAGATGAACGCAGATAGGCGCAGATGGGTTCAAAAACGTAAAATAGTGTTATTTAAAAATACCAATAAAAACAAATGGTTACGTATTTTTTGATTTTGACTTTCATCTGTGTTTATCTGCGTTCATCTGTGGTTAAAATGGTTTTTGATTTCGTTCGCTACCCATGACTTTCATTCTCGCATTGGACCAAGGCACCACCAGCTCGCGCGCCATCGTGTTCGATCACGCGGGCGCGGTGCGTGCGTCGGCGCAGCGCGAATTCAAGCAGATATTTCCGCATCCCGGCTGGGTCGAACATGATCCGAACGAAATCTGGGAGTCGCAGCTTGCCGTCGCGCGCGAAGCGTTGGCGAATGCAAAATTAACCGCGCGCGACATCGCGGCTATCGGCATCACCAACCAGCGCGAAACCACGGTGGTGTGGGATCGCGCTACCGGCACGCCGATACACAACGCCATAGTATGGCAGGATCGGCGTACGGCGGATCACTGCGAGGTGTTGAAAGCCGAGGGCCACGGCGCGGACATTGCATACCGCACTGGGCTGGTACTGGATGCGTATTTTTCTGCGACCAAGATACGTTGGCTGCTCGACAACGTGGCTGGCGCGCGCAAGCTCGCCAGCGCGGGCCGTCTGGCGTTCGGCACCATCGATACCTGGCTCTTGTGGAATCTCACCGGCGGCGCGGTGCACGCCACCGACACCTCTAACGCCTCGCGCACGATGCTCTACAACTTGCACGCCGGGGCATGGGACGACGTGCTGGTGGAGCGCTTTGACGTGTTGCATAACCTGCTGCCCACGGTGTTGCGTTCCAACCAGATCGCTGGCGAAACCGGGCGCGGTGTGTTTGACGCGCCGATAACCATCTCCGGCATCGCGGGCGATCAGCAGGCCGCATTATTTGGCCAGCGTTGCGTCACGCCGGGGCTAGTCAAAAACACCTACGGCACCGGCTGCTTTATGCTGATGCACACGGGCGAACGCAACATTCAGTCGCAGCATCAACTACTGACGACTTGCGCCGCGCAGCATAGCGCGTCGCGCGAATATGCGCTCGAAGGCAGCGTGTTTATCGGAGGGGCAGTGGTGCAATGGCTGCGCGATGGGCTGGGGATTATTCAATCCGCGGCCGACGTCGAAGCGCTTGCCGGCAGCGTCGCCGACAACGGCGGCGTTTACTTCGTGCCTGCGTTCGCGGGGCTGGGTAGCCCGCATTGGGACCCGTACGCGCGCGGCACGATCAGCGGCTTAACAAGAGGTAGCGCGGCGGCACATATTGCGCGCGCGGCGCTGGAAAGCATCGCCTTCCAGAGCGCCGATGTGCTGGATGCTATGCAAGCGGATTCGGGTATTACCCTCACCGAGTTGCGCGTCGATGGCGGCGCCGCGCGCAACGATTTTCTGATGCAGTTCCAGGCGGATATTCTCGGTGTTCCGGTGGTGCGTCCGCGCGTGACCGAAACTACGGCGCTAGGCGCGGCCTACTTGGCGGGGTTAGCGGTCGGCTATTGGAAAAGTGCGGAGGCAATCGATGCGCAGTGGCAGGTGGAGCGGCGCTTTGAGCCGGACATGGCATCCGCGCAGGTGCAGACGTTGCGAGCGGGATGGAACAAAGCGATTGCTCGTGCCCGGCTTTAAATTGATCACCGCGCGATGATCGCGGTGTTCGTGCCGCGAATGCGCGGGGCGTGATAGCATTTCACTGCGCAATAAATTCCCAGCTTTTGTTTCGCTCGATTCCGGGCTTCCTGAGCATCGCATGCCGTTTCATCGTTTTGAAAATCGTGAATTTAACGTTCTGACGCCGGGCGGCGTGGCGCAGACCTTGCGTGGCACGCCGACTCTCGAAGCGACATTCATGGGCTTGTCGGCGGCGGAACGCGAGCGGTCACGGCTGTACAGCAGTGCTCAGCAGGGCATAATATTATCGTTTTAAAACAATTGCTTATATGAAAAAACCAATAATGGTGGGGCAGGTAGGTCTGGGCATCATGGGCGGCGCATTTGCCAAACATCTGCTGGCGGCGAAGTTTGGCGTGATCGGTTTTGATCCGGATAAAAAGGCGCGCGAGGCGCTAATCAAGCGTGGCGGTGACGCGGCGGCTTCGGGGGCCGTGGTGGCGCGCGAGTGCAGTGTGATCATCACCTCGCTGCCGAGCATCAAGGCCATGGAGGCGGCGTTTTTCGGCAAGGACGGCATCGCCGCCGGCGCGCCGGATAACGCAAGTAAGGGGTGCATCGTAATCGAAGCGAGCACGATGCCCATCGAAGTGAAGCAGGATATCCGCGATCGTTGCAAGGCGCATGGCATCACGGTGCTCGATTGTCCGATCAGCGGCACTGGCGCGCAGGCGGCGGCGAAAGACATTTCGGTGTATGCCAGTGGTGACGCGGCGGCGGTGAAGCGCTGCGCCGCGATCTTTAAGGGCTTCGCGCGCAGCATGCATTACTGCGGTGAATTTGGTAACGGTTCCAAATTAAAGTTCATCGCCAATTTGCTGGTGACGATCCACAATCTGTCGGCCGCTGAAGCGATGGTGATGGGGCTGAAATCCGGCCTCGATTTGAATCTGGTGTACAAGGTCATCAAGGATGGCGCGGGCACTTCTCGCATGTTTGAAGTGCGCGGCCCGATGATGATTAAAAACGATTACCGCGCGGCCACCATGAAGTGTGAGGTCTACCAGAAGGATATTGATATCATTGGTGACTTCGCCGCCAGCTTGAATATTCCCGTGCCGCTGTTCGAGGCGAGCAAGGCGTATTATTCGGCTGCGCTGTCTCAGGGGTTTGCCAAGGAAGACACCGGAGCCGTATGCGCGGTGCTGGAACGGATGGCGGGTAGTCCACGGAACAAGCAGTCAACTCACAAACGGAAAGCAAAGTAATCATGAGCGAAACAAAATCGATGGCCCCCGGCAGCCAGGCGTCACAAACCCTGGCTTTCAACATGAAGCTTTTGGCCCAGCACGAGATGGAAGGTTTCGGCGGCATGGGCGAGGGCATCAATATGCAGATCGCCAAGGATGGCCGGCGCATCATCTGGATGGCGCACGAATCCGCGCCCAAAAATTTCACCGCGCTGGATGTGAGCGATCCGCGCAAACCCAAGTTTGTGGTGCAAACCGATTTGCCGCATAGCAATGTGCGCTCGAATTCACTGGACGTGGTGGGCAACACCATGGTGGTGGCGTATCAAACCAAGGGCTTCAATGACAAGCCGGCAGGCATCGATATATTCGATATCAGCGTGCCGGAAAAACCCCAGCTGATTTCGCACTTTGATTGTTCGGGAAAATTCTCGCGCGGCGTGCATGCGGTATGGTTCGACGACGGCGAATACGTGCATATGGCCAGCGGCGCGCCGGATTTCGAGCCGACCAACGACAAGGACGATCAGTTCTATCGCATTATCGACGTGCGCAATCCGTCCAAGCCGGTTGAGGCTGGCCGTTGGTGGATGCCGGGCACGCGCAAGGGTGACAAGGAAGCACCGCCGCCGCGTCTGAAAATCGATGGCGGGTATCGCGCGCACAACACGAATGTGTATGCCAAGCAGCGCCCGGATCGCGCGTACGTCGGCTACATCGACGGCGGCGGTTTCATTCTGGATATCAAGAACAAGGGTGATATCAAAGTGGTGTCGCGCTGGAAAAACGCGCCGCCGTTCAACGGCTTCGTGCATACCGTGATGCCGCTGTTCAGCAGCAACCTGCTGATCGCCACCGAAGAATGCGTGCGTGACAACTGCGCCGACTGGCCCAAGATGACATGGGTTATCAATAATGCGGACGAGACCAATCCGGTGCCGATTGCCACCGTGCCGCTGCCGTCGCCGGAAAGTTTTGGCAAGCGCGGCGGGCGCTTTGGCTCGCACAACTTGTGGGAAAACTATTCCGCCGACTGTGCGTGGAAATCCGACAAAATCATTCTCGCCACGTTTTTCAACGGCGGCCTGCGGGCCTATGATCTGTCGAATCCGTATCAGCCGCAGGAAGTGGCGTACTTCGTGCCGGGCACGCCCAAACTATCGCCCAAGGGCGCAGTGCAGATTAACGACGTGTATGTCGATGAGCGCGGCGTGGTGTACTGTCAGGATCGGTTTACCGGCGGGTTGTATATTGTGGAGTGGACGCAATAATTCATTCCTTCCCCTTCTGGGGAGGCAGAATCTACATTCCATCCCCTTCAAGGGGAGGGCTAGGGTGGGGATGGGGTAGCGCAATGACCCCACCCCCATCCCAACCTTCCCCCTGAAGGGGAAGGAGTTCCTTTGGGAAGTGGGAGAAGCGAATCATGGAAGCCCCAGTATTAGGCCGTAGCGCGCTGTCCGGAAGAATTCCCGTCAGCGTGATCACCGGTTTTCTCGGCAGCGGGAAAACCACGCTGGTCAACAAGCTGTTGAAACGCCCGGAGATGAACCGCGTGGCGGTGATCGTCAACGAGCTCGGCGAGCAGGCCATCGACAACGATCTGGTGGAAGTGTCGTCCGAACAGATGATGCTGCTCAACAACGGCTGCCTGTGCTGCGTGTTGCGCGGTGATTTGCAGGAGACCATGCGTGATTTATTCATCAAGCGGCGCAACGGCGAAATTATCGACTTCGACCGGCTGGTGATTGAAACCACCGGGCTGGCCGACCCCGCGCCGGTGATGCAAACGCTGATGACGGATACCATGCTGCAATCGCAATACCGGCTGGATTGCGTGGTGACGCTGGTGGACGCGGTGAATGGCCTGGAGCAGATCAAAACGCTGTCCGAGCCGGTGAAGCAGGCCGCATTGGCGGATCGCCTGGTGATTACCAAAACCGATCTGGTGGAGGAAGCCAAGGCCGCCGAGCTCGAAAGCGCGTTGCGCCAACTGAATCCGCGCGCGCCGGTGAAGCGTGCCGTCAATGGCGAAATCGAGCTGGCGTTTTTGATCGATGTCGCGTTGCGCAGCATGCAATCACGCCTCGAAGATGTCGAGCGCTGGATGGGCGCTGACAATGCCGAGGATCATGGTCACTATGGCCACGATGCGCATGGTCATGCACACCGGCACGATAGCAACGTGATTTCGTTCTGCCTGCGCTACAAAGACCCGTTCACTTGGGCGTCGTTTTCGCAGTGTATGGAAGTGCTGGGCACGCTACGCGGCGCGGACCTGTTCCGCGTGAAGGGCTTGGTGAATGTGGCGGGGCACAAAGGCCCGTTGATCGTGCAGGGTGTGCAACACTTGTTTCACCCGCCGATAGAACTGGAGAAGTGGCCGAGCGACGATCACGAAACACGCATTGTGTTTATCACACGCGGGATCAAGCAGGAGACGGTGGCGAACCTGTTTTCAGCGATTGCGTCAGTGGCAGCGGTTTAAGCTTAAAAATATAATAAAAACAATAACTTACTTCGGTGTTCCTGCCGCCACTATCGGCGAGAAGTGATCGACCACCGGTTTGTAGGCGGCCTTACCGCCGAGTTCGCCGAGTAATTCCTTCGCGCGCGTGAATTCCTTGATTTCGATCAGGCCGGAAAGTAAAAACACTTCGGGGGTGGTGTCGTCCGCTGCCGCGCCGGCTTTGAGTTCCTTGTACTGCTTGTCCAGATGCGCGCCGGCATCCGGGTTGCCCAGTGAGCGCACGCGCACCATGCCGGTTTTGCCTTGCTGGCCGGCGGCCGGCGTTTTGGCGAGCT
>CANIID010000010.1 GCA_947467315.1 Betaproteobacteria bacterium
GATTGCTGCGGTTTGAGATACAACGCGGGACATGGGTTTCCTTGAGTGTGTCTCCCTGATTACAGGGAATGTAAATCCAACGATTGCGGCAGTCCAGCAAGCTAGTCGATGCGCATGCCGGCCTCTTTCACCACTTTGCGCCATTTCACGAGTTCATCCTTGATTAGCGCGCTGAACTGTTCGGGCGTGCCGCCGATACTTTCAAGGCTCTGGCCGGCGAACCCTGCCTTGACTTCGGCGCGGTCGAGCGCGCGATTCATTTCGCTGTTCAGCCGCAGGGTGATTGCTGCCGGCGTCTTGGCGGGCGCGAGGATGCCGAACCACGCCGTGGTCTCATAACCCGGCAGCGCGGCTTCCGCGAGGCTCGGCAGGTTCGGTGTAAAGGGCGACCGCTTGGCGCTGGTGACAGCAAGCGGCCGCAAACGGCCTTGCTTCACATGCGGTAACGCCGTGGGCTGGCTGCCAAACGTGACTTGTGTTTCGCCCGACAACACGGCGATCAATGCCGCCGCGACGCCTTTGTAGGGCACGTGCGCCACGCGAACGCCGCCCATGCTGTTGAACAATTCACCGGCGAGATGCGCGGCCGCGCCATTGCCGCCGGACGAATAAAAAAGTTCGCCCGGCCGCGCCTTGGCCAGCGCAATCAGCTCTTTCACCGATTTCACGGGCAACGACGGATGCACCACCAGCACATACACGGTGGAAGCGACCAGCACCACCGGCGCGAAATCGCGCAGCGTGTCGTAAGACAGATTCGGATACAGCGCCGGGTTCACCGTCACGGTCGGCGTGGTCAACATGAGCGTGTAGCCATCCGGCGGCGCTTTCGCCAGCAGTTCAAGCGCGATGTTGCCGCTGGCGCCGGAGCGGTAGTCGATGACGACCTGCTGGCCGAGTTGCTCACTCAGGCGCGGCGTGAACTGCCGCGCCACCACATCCGCGCCGCCGCCCGGCGGAAACCCGACCACCATGCGCACCGGCTTCGCGGGGTAGTCCTGCGCAGCTACCACCGGCGCTATGCCGCTCAAGCCGAAGCACAGGATGGATAGTGCATGAGCGTGGCGCATGAGGCGTCTCCGATTGCGAAAGGTACAGTGCGTTGTAACTATTAAAGTTCGACAGAAAGCATTGCATGTCGCTGCGGCTCAGTCCCTTCCCCTTCAGGGCATAGGTATCTACACATCTCGACGAAACTGCTCCCTCGCCCCGCGTGCGGGGAGAGGGGACAGTATTTTGGAGATGTGTAGATACCTATGCCTTCAGGGGGAAGGTTAGGATGGGGGTGGGGTTATCACCGTGCTGACCCCACCCCCATCCCAGCCTTCCCCCTGAAGGGGAAGGAGTTTCTTTGAAGCGCCTTTTCATTGGGGCCTGAATAGACGCGGCACGTTATTCTAAAGGATGAGACAGAGTCGCACACCGGGATCGTATCGTCGCAAAGATTCGCTGTAATATCCCGCGTTCATTGGGGAAAACTGCGTGATGAAACCTACCGGCAACATTCGTACCATCGTCGAGCGCATCGGCGACTACACGGCGAATTTACGCGCCGAAGACATCGGCCCACAGGTGCTCGACTACACCAAGCGCATCCTGCTCGACTCGCTGGCGTGCGCCTATGGCGGCCTTGAAAGCGAGCCCGCGCGCATCGTGCGGCGCGGCATCGGCGAGATCGACAACGGCGCGCAGGCGACCCTGATCGGCAAAGGCATCAAAGCCAACGCGCAGTTCGCGGCGCTGGCCAACGGCGTCGCCATTCGCTATCAGGATTACAACGATGTTTATTTCGGCCCGGCATGGACCGCGCATCCCAGCGACACCATCGCCACGGTGCTGGCAGCCGCCGAGTGGGCGGGGCGTTCGGGGATCGACTTTTTACTCGGCATGATTGCCGCGTATGAAGTGCAGATGCGCTTCTCCGATTTGCCGGTGGCCAAAAACCTGTGGCATCGCGGCTGGCATCACACGGCGGCGTGTTCGTACGCGGGTGCAGCGGGCGCGGCGCGCATGCTGGGCCTGAACGCGCAGCAGACCGGCCATGCGATTGCGCTCGCCGGTGCGCGCTCAAACACATTCGCGGAAATTCGCCACGGCGACATTCCGATGGACAAGGCGCTGTCCGCGCCCATCGTCGCCAGTCAGGCGATTCTGTACGCGCTGCTGGCGCGGCAGGGGTTCACCGGATGCACCACGTTGCTCGAAGGCCCGTATGGTTTTGCGCACGCGGTGGCGGGCGGCGTGGATGTGGAGCCGCTGGTGCCGTGCACGGGCGATTTTCGTATCCTCAAAATCGGCCTCAAACCCTATCCGGTCGAAGGCATGACGCCGGCGATGGTGCAGGCCGCCATTGAGTTGCGCGAGGCGCATCATATCCAGCCGCAGGAAGTGCAGGCAATCCGCATTTTTGCGCACGAAGAAGCCGTGACCAAGCCGAGCTGGGATGACCACAAATTCAAGCCCGTGAACAAGGAAACCGCCGACCACAGCTTTTACTACTGCACGGCGGTGGGGCTGGTGGCGGGCGACTGCACCTCCGAACAATTCAACGACCGTTGGCTGCAAGACGCGGACGTGGCGCGCCTGATGGTGCTCTGCACGCTCGAAGCCAAGCCGGAATTGACCGCGCTGTTCAAACAGGGTGGACGGCCGGCGGCAGTCGAAGTCAAAACAGCGCGCGGCGTTTTTTACCGAGAGGTGCTGTATCCCAAGGGCGACCCCAACAATCCAATGACGTGGGACGATGTGACGCGCAAGTTTCGGAAACAATCCGAGGCCATCATCACCCCGGCCGTCGCGGACGAAATCGTCACACGTGTGAGCGCGATGGAACGCGAAACCGATATGCGTGATTTTGCGCGGTTGCTGGGTGCTGCCGCGCGCTGATGTTCCCATCATTTGGAGAGCAATCACCATGAAAAAACAAGTATGGAAGATTAGCGCGAAGGTGTTGGCCCTGATTTTGGCGTCGCTTCCCGCGCAGGCCGAGGAAGTCGCGGTCGTGGTCTCCAATAACTTTAGGGCGGTTATGGAAGGTCTTGCACCGCAGTTTGAAAAGACGTCCGGACACAAGCTGGTGATTACCTATGGCTCTACCAATCCGTTGAAGGCCCGGATTGAGAAGGGAGAGGCTTTTGATTTTGCGATACTGAGCAGTGTCACGATTGACGACCTTATCAAGCGGGATAGGTTGGTTGCCACGACACGTGCCGCTATTGCGAGAACGGGCATGGGCGTGGCGATTCGCAATGGCGCGCCGAGACCCAACATCAATACAACAGAGGATTTCAAGCGGGCGCTCATAGACGCGAAATCTATCGCTTTTCTCGAGCAGGGATTGACCGGAGTCTATCTGAAGGGGCTATTCCAGCGACTCGGTATTGCTGAAGTTCTGAAATCAAAGATCAAGTACATACGCCCAAGCGAAGCCGTTGCCGAAGGGGAGGCCGAAATCGGGATTACGCAGATCAGCGAAATCCTGCCCGTGGCGGGTGTGGAATTGGCAGGTCCGCTGCCATCTGAAATACAGAGCTACGCTACTATTGCTGCTGCCATTGGCAGCAATGCCAAGCAAGCCGACGCGGCCAAGGTGCTGCTCATTTACCTGGGATCGCCCAATGCAGCAAGCGTAATTAAGGCGAATGGGATGGAGCCGACAACGACTAAGCCAAGCGGGCAGTGAACGGCAACTTCGGAGAAACGCGACTGACTCGATTTCGACGCGCCCTCCTCAAAACCAAGCGCTGGATCAAAGCCGGCACTGAATGTCAGCTCAAGTCCCAATTGTTGAGACCCATTAAACTTCGTGACATTTGTGGTTGTCACACTTCTTTCCCTCACCCCCGGCCCCTCTCCCGGAGGGCGAGGGGAGAAAAGCCCTTCTCCCTCCGGGAGAAGGGTTGGGATGAGGGAAAAAGATGTCACGAAGATACGTAATTCTCAATAGTAGAGGTTACTTTCCCGGAGCGTGACGCGCGAAAATGTGCGGGCCGATTTCGGCAACCCGCCGCGCGCCGATGTAGCCGAAGCTGCGCTCCATTTCGTCCGACAGTATCTTGATCGCGCGCGCGGCACCTGCTTGCCCGCCGCAGGCCGTGCCGTAAAGGGTTGCCCGGCCGACCAGCACCATCTTCGCGCCGAGGCCCAATGCCTTGACGATGTCGCTGCCGCGACGGATGCCGCTGTCGAGAATCACCGTGCAGCGGTCGCCGACGGCTTCAACGATCTCCGGCAATACGTCGATGGTGGCTATCGCGCTATCAAACGCGCGTCCGCCGTGATTCGACACGACGATGCCGTCGGCGCCCGCATCGACGGCGGCTCTTGCCTGATCCGCGCTCAGGATGCTTTTGACGATCAGCTTGCGCGGCCAGAAGTCGCGGAATTTGCGGATGTGTTCCCAGGTCATCGCCTGAAATGCTTTCGGACGCACGCGCGTTATGCCGTCGAGCACGGTATGGCGGTAGCGGTCGGGAAAGTTGGCGTTGGTGGGCAGGCCGTCGTTCATGACGTATTTGCCCATCACGCGCCATAGCCAGCCGGGATGCATCATCATGTCCACCGCCGCTGTCACATTGGGCTTGAACGGAAACGAAAATCCGTTGCGCTCGTTGTGCTCGCGCCCGCGACCCGGCGCGGCGTCGATGGTCACCACCAGTGCTTCCCAACCCAGATCGCGCGCACGTGTGACCATTTCGTAGGAACCCGCTTCATCCGCCCACGGATAAAGCTGGAACCACTTGCGCGCATCGGGCACGGCCCTGCTGACTTCCTCCATGGCGGTCAGCGCGCCTGTGGCCAGCGTAAAAGGAATGCCCGCCGCAGCAGCGGCCCTCGCCAGTTCGATTTCGCCTTGATACCACATCAGTCCCGCGCTGCCGGTGGGGGCGATGCCGAACGGCAGGTTGATGCGCTGGCCGAAAATTTCGGTGCCGAGATCGCGCGTTGACCAGTCGTTGAGAAAACGCGTGTGCAGCTTGATGCGCTGAAATGCCGCGCGGTTTTCTTCGAGGGAAATGCCGTCCTCGGTACCCTTATCGACGTATTCGAAGATGCCTTTGGGCAGACGGCGCTGTGCCATCTCGCGCAGATCAAAGATGTTGTAGCACTGATCAAGGGTGGTCATGGGATTGTTCTTTCGGCAAGATGCTTGTGTTTGTTGAATCCTAGCTGTTCAGGTTCGCGAGAGAAAGCATTTGCGGAAATACTTACGCGCTGGTTCCTTCCCCCTGAAGGGGAAGGAGTTTCTTTGAGCCGCCTTTTCCTTGGAACCTGAATAATTACACTTGATAGCAATTTTATTAAAAGCCTACTTGCGCAATTTATACCAGGGATGCGGATTGCCCGGCACCTTCACGCGCAGCGTGTACACGGACGTATGCGCGCAGCAGAACAGCGTGCGCATGTCTGGCCCGCCGAAGGCGAAATTCACCGATTGTTCGGGGAATTTGATAACGCCCACGCGCGAACCGTCGGGGTTCCACACGGCGATGCCACCCGGTGCGGTGCAGTACACGCGGCCGAGGCTATCGACTTTCAATCCATCAGGGATACCCGGCTCGCCGCCGTTGGCGTCGGCGAAAATGCCGCGGCCCGTCATGTTGCCTGCGGCGTCGAGATCAATGCGATGCACGTATTTCGACGAGCGTGTGTTGGCCACATACAGCGTGCGCTCGTCGGGTGAGAGCGCGAGGCCGTTCGGATACTCGCAGTTCGCGATCAGACTGACGGTGCCGTCGGTCGCCACGCGATACACACCCGCGCCGTCCCACAGATTGTTGTCGCCCTCGCGGCCCGGTATCTCGCGCTCATGATACGGGCGGCGTTTGTCGGGGTCGGTGAAATAAATGCTGCCGTTGGAGTGGCACACGACATCGTTGGGGCGGCTGAAGCGCCCGCCCTTGTATTTATCGGCCAGCACTTCGACCTTGCCGTCCGCGCCCGTGCGCGTGACTTTGCGCCCATCGCCTTCGCACACGATCAACCGGCCCTGCAAATCAAACGTAGTCCCATTGCCGCCCTCGGTGTTGCGTACCAGTTCCGCCTTTTGGCCGATTTTGACTTTGTGCAGACGGTTCGGGCGCAGATCAACGAAATACCAGAAATCATCGGGATGCCACAGTGGGCCTTCGGTAAAGGTGAAGCCGGAGGCGACGGTTACGGCTTCGGTGGTTTCGAGCACTTCAGGCAGATAGTTCGCGGCGGACATGCGTTGCTCCTTGATCGAATGAGTGAAATAGAGAATTTGGAATCGGGAATAGCAGCAGTGTAAAGCTTCACTGAAAAAGTTGCGTTACGGCACCACCGGCAGCGCAGTGCTGATTTTGCCCTTGAGATATTGTTCTTTCAGCGATTGCACACCGGTAAGAAACTCTTCCATGGTCGAAGGGTTGTCGTTGTACTGGCTCGACAGTTTTTGATGCGCGGCGATGTAGGCTTGATCGGTCATGGGCATCTATTATAAATAATCGTTTAAAAACAAATGGTTACGTATTTGTTGGTGCTACACCACATTGCGCTTTTTCAAATCCGCGATCTGCCCATCCTGATAACCGAGCTCGTGCAGAATTTCATCGGTGTGCTCACCGCAATCGGGCGTCACGCTGCGTATTTCGTTGGGTGTGCGTGACAAGCGCACCGGCTGATTGACGAGGCCAATGTCGCCGAGTTGCGGATGATGGATCGGTGCAGACATCTGATTGTGTTGCACTTGCGGGTCGGCGAACACTTCATTCATTTTGTAAATCGGTCCGCCCGCCACGCCGCCGGCTTCGAATTTCGCCGACCAGTGCGCGCTGGTTTGTTTAATCATCGCTTCCTGCAAATCTTTGTTCAGCGCGGCACGGTTGGACGAGCGCGCCTTGCTGTCGATGTATTCGGGCTTGCTGATCAGATGATCGAGGCCGAGCGCCTTGCACAGCCGCCCGTACATCTCGTTGCCGCCGGCGGCGATGTTCATGTAGCCGTCGGCGGTTTGGAATACGCCGGTGGGTATCGACGTCGGATGGTCATTGCCTGCCTGCTCCGGTACTTCATGATCGATGGTCCAGCGCGCCGCCTGAAAATCCAGCAGCGCGATCATCGCGTTGAGCAGCGACACTTCCACCCACTGCCCTTCGCCGGAGACTTCGCGTTCGAGCAGCGCCGTCAAAATGCCCATCGCACAATACAGGCCCGCAGCGGAATCCGACACCGCGCAACCCGCGCGCATCGGTCCGTGACCCGGCTCGCCGGTGATCGCCATCAAGCCGCCCATGCCCTGCGTCACCTGATCGAAACCCGGCCGCTTGGCGTAAGGGCCGTCCTGACCAAAACCGGAAATGCTCGCGAGCACGATTTTTTTGTTGATCTTTTTCAGCGACTCGTAATCGATGCCGAGACGGAACTTCACATCCGGGCGATAGTTTTCCGCCACCACATCCGAGCGATCGACCAGTTGATTGAAAATTTTCAAGCCATCGGCGTCTTTCAGGTTCAGCGTGAAGCCGCGCTTGTTGCGATGCAGATTCTGAAAATCCGCGCCGGTACGCGAACCGCCCCACGCTTCGGGCAGATTCAGCCCTGGCGGCGTTTCGATTTTGATCACATCCGCGCCCCAGTCGGCCAACTGGCGCACGGCAGTGGGGCCGGAGCGCACACGGGTCAGGTCAATAACGCGAAAACGGGCGAGCGGGCCGCGACGCGGCGTTGTGGTGTTCATTGTCTGTAGTCCTTGAAATGGGAAAGTGCTGAAACCAGAGTGTATCCGCGTGCGCGATGCGCATCCTGCATCGGGCAGGCGTCAGTCACGCCCTGAAGCGGTATTGCAAGAATTCTTTAATAAACAAATACTTATGATTTTTTCGCGCGCTGCGTAACCTGCAGCATGTTCGCCTGCTCGGCGAACCATTCTGCGGCGTAACCGGTGTTACGCAGTTCGTCGTAGTACGGCCCGCCGAGGGTATGGTGAACGTTGCCCGGATTTGCGAGTGGCGCATCGTAGCCGACCAGATGATTCCAGCGATGCGGCAGCTCGCCGATCAAGTCGTCGTTGTCCAGCCATTTGAATTGATGCAGTTGCAGACCGCTGGCCGTGTTCACGTAGTCGGGTGTGAGCGTGCGGCACTTCGCGCAATTCATCAACATCACGCTCGACCAGTTCTTTTTTTCGTATTTCGACTGCGGCTCGTTGAGAAATTTGGTGGTCTCTTTCGGCACGTGTTGGTGTTTGACCACCTGCAAGGCATACCGCTCATCGCGCAGCGCCCACAGCTTGGCGATATCGTCCAGCATCAGCATGTCGCAGTCCATGAACAACGCCCAGCCTTCAAAGTCGCACAGGTAAGGCGTGAGAAAGCGCGTGAAGGAAAAATCCGTCGATTGCAGCGGATCGCGAGGCCGCGTGAAAACGCCTTCGAGCGACGACAGCATCAACGGCACGAATGCGACGGGCGCCGAGGCGCGGCGCGCGATGCTGTGCTGCAAAACATACAATGCAGTCGATTCGCGACCATCGTAACCTATGAAAACTCGAATCATTTTGCGGCAGCCAAGCAAGAAGGTTGGGGGAGAGAATTCTATCAGCTTCGACACGCGCAGCACTCACCACCGGCAGCAGTACCGCTGACAGCGCTGTTAAGCTGCGTGTGCCACGGGCGCTTACGGCTTCTTCGCCATCACCCCGCGCCAGCGCGCGATTTCGGCCTGCACGAATTTGCTGAATTCCTCGGGCGTGCTGGGCCGTGTGACCAGCCCCATGTCGCTGAAGCGTTTGCGGATGTCCGGCATGTCGAGAGCCTTGCCGATCTCGGCGTTCAATTTTTGCACCACCGCGCGCGGCGTGCCGGCGGGTGCGAGCATGCCGCCCCAGCTTGAGAAATCGTAGCCGGGCACGCCGGATTCGGCGACCGTCGGCACATCAGGAAACGACGGATTGCGTTGCGGTGTGCTCACCGCCAGCGCGCGCATGAGGCCGCCGCGTATGTGCGGTGACGAGGCTGCGAGCGGATCGAACATGAAGGTAATGCGATTGGCGATGATGTCCGGGTGCGCGGGCGTGCTGCCTTTATATTGCACGCCGGTCATACCGGGAATGCCGCCGACCATCTGCGCCATCAGCAGCGTTGCCAGCTCGTGCGGGCTGCCGGTGCCGCTGGCGCCGTAGGTGATCTTGGCGGGGCTGGCCTTGGCGAGTTTCAGCAACTCCGGCAGCGTTTTCAATGGCGATTGCCCGCTGACGACCAGCACATAAGGTGTGGCGTGCGTCATCGAGATGGGCGCGAAATCCTTGATCGTGTCGTACGGCAAATCCGGCACGTTGATGACGTTGATCGCCATGTTCGCCGCCGCCTGCAGCAGCGTGTAACCGTCGGGTTCCGCTTTCGCCACAATATGCGTGCCGATGACTTGCGATGCGCCGGTGCGGTTGTCGATCACCACTTGTTTGCCGAACGCCTGCGCGAGCTTGTCGCCGATCAGGCGCGCCACGATGTCGCTGGGGCCGCCGGTGGGCGAGGGCACGATCACGCGGATGTTCTTGATGGGGTAGGTGGTCTGGCTATATGCCACATCTGTGGCGAATGGCGACAAAGTGACAACGAGTGATGCGGCGGCGTGCAGCAGGTGGCGCATGAATATTTCCTCAAGGCTTGTCAGGACTGGCAGGGTTAGCAGGGAGTGAGGATACCGCCGATTCGCAGGGGCAACAACGCCGCCAAGGGCAATGCCGGTCAGTTGAAGTATTCATCCACCGGTGTCGGCGGCAGGCCGCATCTCGCCATGGAACTGTTCAAGGCGGCGACCGGCATCCATATCGTGTACGTGCCGTACAAAAATTCGTCGCCGCGTTTCTCCGATGTGGCAGGCGGACAAATACAGACGTGCTTTTTTACCCTGCCGGGCGTTTTGCCCTTCGTCAAATCAGGGCGGATGCGCGACCTCGCCGTCTCGTCGGCCCGGCGTGCCGAGCAGTTGCCCACTGTGCCGGCCGTCATCGAATCCGGCGTGCCGAATTTCGATGTCACCGTGTGGCAGGGATTTGCCGTGCCCAGAGGCACGCCGCAAAACCACATCGCGAAGATTTGCGCCGCGATAATGAAGGCCAGGAACGAGTCGATTTTAGTCAATCACTGCCCATCATAGCGATGGCCGCTGCCGGCCCCTGAGCGCGTTTAAAGTTAGAAATCGTAGCCACACCTGCCTGTCAGGTTAGTTCCGATTTCTACAGCGCATGGGCGTAACGCGCCGCCACGCACTACTGCGCCTGCAACTTCGCGTCGCGTATCACCTTGCTCCATTTGATGATTTCGGCGCGCTGAAATTTATCGAACTCCTCCGGCGTGGTGTAAACGACTTCCGCGCCTTGCTGCAGCATCGCGGCCTTCAGTTCCTGCAAGCTCAGTATGGATTTCACTTCGCGATTGATTTTGTCGATGATGGTGCGCGGCGTTTTGCCGGGCGCATACAGTCCAAACCACACGTACGATTCGAGGCCCTTGAAGCCTTGCTCGGCGGCCGTGGGTATGTCCGGCGCGCCGGCGAAGCGCTTGTCGTTGAGCAGTGCAATGGCTTTTAACTTGCCTGCGCGGATTTGTCCGCTGGTGGTGGTGGTGGACAGAAACGCGGCTTGCACTTCGCCGGTGAGCAGTGCGGTCAGGGTGAAGCCGGCGCCCTTGTACGGCACATGCACCAGATTGATGCCCATCACCTGCGTAAACAGCGCGCCGGTGAGATGGCTGCTGGTGCCGGCGGAAGCCGAGGCATAGAGCAGCCCGTGCGGGCGCGATTTTGCCAGCGCCACAAAATCCTTGAGATTGTTGACGCCCAGGGCGGGCGTCACCGTGACCACCAGCCCGGAATTCGTGATCAGCGAAATCGGCGCAAAATCCCGCAGCGGATCGAACGATATGTTTTTAATCAGCAGCGGCGCGCTGACTTGGGTGTTGACGCCGGTGACGTAGAGCGTGTGGCCGTCGGGCGCGGCGTTGGCGACGATCTCCGCGCCCACCACGCCGCCGGCGCTGGCGCGATTGTCGATCACCATCTGCTGCTTGAATCGCTCGGAGAGTTTTTGTCCGATGAAGCGCGCGGTGATATCCGCGGTGCCGCCGGGGGAACCCGAGACGATGCGCACCGGGCGTGAGGGATAATTCGCCGCCGTATCGGCGGCAAGCAGCGGCGTGCCGGGCAGCGCCAGCCCCGGCAACGCGTAGGCGACTACGCAAACAGCGCGTGCAAATTGCATGGTTGAAGTTCCTCGTTTTTTTATCAGTATATTGTGCCTTGCTTCGCCGTGGCGCTGCTTCTGCCGGATGGATATACTGTAAGTATATGTTTTTACTCAATATTTTTTGAGGTGCTGAATGTGGCATGATGCTCGTCGCGGATCTGTCGCAAGCACGGGCCGCCACTAACCACCAGGGGATTACGCATGACCCAACACCCATCAAGACTGGCGGCGCTGACGACACTGAGCGCGCTGATGACGCTGATGCCGATCACGGCAGGCGCGCAGGCGCAATCGTATCCGAGCAAGCCGGTACGCCTACTGGTGGGCTTCGCGCCTGGCGGCGGTGTCGATATTAGCGCGCGCATCGTGGCGCAGAAACTGGGTGAGTTGTGGGGACAAACCGTGGTGCCGGACAACCGCGCGGGCGCGGGCGGCACCATCGCCACCGATATCGCGGCCAGGGCGCCTGCGGATGGTTACTCGCTGTTGTTCTGCGGCATCTGGTCGCACGGCGTTGCGCCTTCGCTCTACAAAAAACTCAACTACGATCACTACAAGGATTTCGCGCCGGTGTCGATGATCGGCACCACGCCCAATGTGCTGGTGGTCAATCCGTCGGTGCCTGCCAAGTCGGTGAGCGAATTCATCGCCTACACCAAGACCAACAGCGGCAAGATCGTCATCGCCTCGCCCGGCACCGGCAGTTCGCCGCACATGACGATGGAGCTGTTTCGGCTGACCACCGGCATCAACATCGTGCATGTGCCCTACAAAGGCGGCGCGCCCGCGCTGGTGGATCTGCTGGGCGGCCATATCCAATCGATGTTCGACAACATGTCATCACAATTGCCCACGATGAAAGCGGGACGCACGCGTGCGCTCGCCGTCACCTCGCCCAAGCGCAGCGCGCATTTGCCGGAGGTGCCGACCATGCGCGAATCCGGCGTGCCCATTGATGTGACGGTGTGGTACGGCCTGTGTGCGCCGGCGGGTACGCCCAAACCGATCCTCGCGAAACTCAATACCGATCTCACCAAGGTACTGAACCTGCCCGACACGCAGCGCCGGCTGGCCGAGCACGGCGTTGATACCTCGCCCACGACGCCGGAACAGTTTGCGGCGTTTATCAAATCCGAAACGGACACCTGGGCGCGGGTGGTACGCGACGCCAAGGTGCCGCAGCAGTAGCGGAACGCATGCGGCGAATATTTTCGATGGTGGCGTGCGTGCTGGCGGGCATGCTCGCCAGCACGGGTTTTGCGCAGACGTCATCCGTGCCTTCAAATCCGTATCCTACCAAGCCCATCCGCATCGTTACCTCGGATGCGGCCGGTGGTAACGATTTCGTTGCGCGTCTGATCGCGCAGGGGTTGACCGTGAGTCTCGGCCAGCAGGCGGTAGTGGATAATCGTCCCGCCGGCGTGATCCCTGGTGAGATTGTGTCGAAAGCACGACCCGACGGTTATACCCTGCTGGTCTACGGCAACAACCTGTGGATCGGGCAATTTCTCCAGCACTCGCCGTATGATCCGGTGCGCGACTTTGCGCCGATCTCGCTCATCGGCAGAGCGCCCAATGTGCTGGTGGTGTATCCCTCGGTGCCGGCAAACTCGGTGAAGGCACTGCTCGCGCTGGCTAAAACGAAACCCGGAGAACTCAACTACGCGTCGGGTTCCATCGGCTCGTCGTCGCATCTCGCGGCCGAATTGTTCAAGCACATGGGCGGCGTCAATATCGTGTGGATACCCTACAAGGGCGGCGGCCCCGCGATGAGTGCAGTGATCGCCGGGCAGGTGCAACTGAGTTTTGGCACGGCGGCCGCAGTGGCGCCACACACGAAATCCGGCCGGCTGCGCGCGTTGGCGGCCACCAGTGCGCAGCCGACCACGCTGTTGCCCGCGTTGCCGGTGATCGCGACAGATCTGCCGGGTTATGAGTCGGTGGCGTTCTACGGCATCTTCGCGCCGGCGGGAACCCCGGCGCCGTTGGTCGCTCGCCTGAATCGGGAGATCAAGTCGCTGCTGGACGGCGCTGCCGTGAAAGAGCGTCTATTCAACGCGGGTGTGGAAATCGATGGCGGCGCGCCGTCCGCATTTGCGGTCGCGATTCAGTCCGACATGGTCCGCGTGGGCAAGATGGTGAAGGAGGCGGGCATACGGGTTGACGGGCTGCGGCCTGCTGCATCACCCGGGGCGCGTTAATCTACCGTGGTTTCCGCCACCAGCCGCTGACACAAAGGCGCGACATCGGCGCATTCCCCGATGCGCCAGCAGTGGGCCAAAATTTCATCAGCGGCACGCGCCGGGTAGACGGTGCGCAATTGCGCCAGCGCTTTTTCCGACACATCGTCATCGGTCAACGGGCGTCGCACACTGCCCCGGCAGTGCGCAACGCGGGCTTCCAGCACGTCGCCGCGGTTGAGTATCACGCGCGCAATGGCGGTCTCGCGCCCCACGCTGGCGTCGCTGGTGCAGGTGACTTTACGGCGTAGTTCGGCGACACGTGGATCGTTCACCACGACATCGGTCACCTGCGCGATGCCGGCGGCTTTGTAGAGTAGTGACACCGACGCCCAGTGTTGAAAACTCACCAGCGCCTGTCCGCGGTCACGCGGTGCGACGCGGTTGGTAAGCTTTTCGGCGAGCGGATTGGCGGTGAGTTCCACGCGCGCGATGTGTGTGGGGTCGAACGACTGCCCGCGCGCGATCTCCAGGCAGGCATCGATAATCGGATGCACCACAAAGCCCGAGGGATACGGCTTGTAGGCAATCGATGACATCTCGAACACCTCGCCGAGCTTGTCGATGGCGACATCCAGATTCGGCTGCGTGCTGAACGAGACGGCGAAACCTTTCGCGCCTTCGATCATGGTGTCCGAACATTCAAATCCACGCGCCGCCAACAGCGCCGCCGTCAGCCCGCAGCGCGCGCCGTGGCCGTAGGTGAAATGGCTGGCCATCGTTGATTGTGCCTCGCGCAGCCCGCCGGCCTGATTGGCCGCGTGGCCGATGGCGGTGGCCATGCCTTGTTCATCCAGCCCGAGCGCCTTGCCTGCCGCGACCGCGCCGCCTATGACGCCAGCCAGACCCTTCATCGATAATCCGACATGGCTTTCCGCCGGCGGCACGCACAGGATATGGCCCACGCGGCACTGCACCTCAACGCCGAGGATCAAGGCGTGCAGCAGGTCTTTGCCTGACATCGGCCGGCGTTCCGCCAGCGCCAGCAACACGGCGACCACCGTCGCGGTGGGATGCGCCACGGTAGTGAAATGCGTGTCGTTGAATGCCAGCGAGCCGGAGCTCATCGAGTTGATAAACGCGGCGTTCAGACTGTCGAGCTTCGTACGATGGCCGACTACGGTGGTATCGGCCGCGCCGTTGAATTCGGCAAGGTGATCGCGCATGAGCAGCACATCGTCTTCGCGCGAGCCGCCTGCCGCACAGCCCATCCAATTCACAAAAGCGCGCGCGCCTTCGTGTTGAACCGCTGGCGGCAGCGCGTCGAACCGCGATTCGCAGACGTAACGCGACAGAATGCGCGTGATGTCTTTCATGCGTGTATCGGGACTAACGAATGCCCAGCAGCTCCAATTCGAACACCAGCGTTGCATTCGGCGGAATCGTCCCGCCCGCGCCACGGGCGCCATAGGCGATGGATGACGGGCAGGTGAGCTTGGCCGCGCCGCCGGTCTTCATCAACGCAACGCCTTCGGTCCAGCACTTGATCACGCCGTTCAGCGGAAACTCAATCGGTTCGCCGCGCTGGTAGGAACTGTCGAACACTTTGCCGTCGGGGAAGGTGCCCTTGTAATGCACTTTGACGGTGGAGGATGCGGTGGGCTGCGCGCCCTTGCCTTCCTTGGTCATACGGATAACCAAGCCGCTGTCCGTCACTTTCGCGCCGGGTTCTTTTGCCGCCGCGGCGAGCGTGGCGTCGGGGGTGGTTTGTGCGTGCGCTTGCGTTGCGCCGGCCAGCAGCAAACCGCTGGCGGCAGCGCTGACGAACAGGCGTTTCAACAATGAAAATTTGATGTGCATGTGGATGGCGTTGTTCTGGTTCATGATCGGACTGTTTTTGAGTTTGATAAGGTCAGGGGTTTTCGAATCAGGCTTTCAAACCTTTGCGTGCCATGAACTCCGGGAAAGCATCCTTCGCCTTGGCGCCGCGCAACACGTGGGTGGTGTATTCGTGCTCGGCCATGTACTGTTGTTCCAGATCCATCGTCATTTGTTTCAGCATCAGCGCTTTTACACCCATCACCGCGCCGCGATGGTTGGCGGCGATCATCTTGGCCATTTCCATGGTTTTCTCGCGCAGTTGCGCGCGTGGCACCAGGTGATTCAACAGACCGATACGATAGGCTTCTTCCGCGCCCACGATGCGTGCGGTGAAGAGCAACTCTTTGGCGACGGGCCAGCCGACTTGATTGGGCAACGTCCAGGTGCTGTTGATGCGGCCATACGCTGCGGCGAGAAAGCGAAACTTCGAGCCTTCGCAACCGACCCGGATGTCGAGCGACGACACCAGCACCGCGCCGCCGCCATAGGCAATGCCATTCACCATGCCGATAACGGGCTTGGTGCACGCGGAGATTTCATAGCGGTTCTTGTTGTCGCGCATCTCATCGAGTTGCTGGTCGCTGAATTTGGCGTCATTCTCCAGTTGCTCGTGAATGTCGCCGCCCGCGGTAAACGCGCGTTCGCCGGCGCCGGTAATCACGAGGCAGCCAACGGCATCGTCCGCTTCCGCAGCCTTCACGGCGGCGTGCAACTCCAGCCCCAGCTTGCGGTTCATCGCGTTCATTTTTTCCGGGCGGTTGAGCGTGATGATGGCAACGCCGTCTTCAATCTCGTACAAAATATGTTCGTAACTCATGGTGTGTTCTCCTGAAAGGGGGTGTTACATGCTGGAAGTTGCATCGAGGGGTGGCAAGAGCGTATCACGCTCTTTGCGTACGGGGAAAGCGCGCTTTACCGCGGCTATTTCAATGGCCACGCGCATCCGCCAGCACCAAATCGGAGGCTTTTTCGCCGATCATGATCGACGGCGCATTGGTGTTGGACGCGACCATGGTCGGCATGATCGATGCGTCGCACACGCGCAGCCCGTCGATGCCGTGCACCTTGAGCCTGGCATCGACCACGGCGCGCGCATCCGCGCCCATGCGGCAGGTGCCGATGGGGTGGTAAGAGGTTTGCCCCGTGGCGCGGGCATGGTCCAGCAGCGCGTCGTCACTCGATGCCGCCGGCCCTGGCCGCGTTTCGCGCACGATGTGCTGTGCCAGACCCGGCTGCGCGGCGATTTTGCGGATCATGCGCAGCGCCGCCACGATGGTGCGGATATCGTGCTCGGCTGACAGATAGTTGGCGCGAATTTCCGGCGGTTCGGCTGCATCCGCGCCGCGGATATGCACGGAGCCTTGCGATTCGGGTCGCAGGCAATAACAGCCGATGGAAAATCCGGGATAAGGGTCTAGCCCCATACGCTCGGCGATCGAGCGCGCGCCCTCGCGCCCGCCGTAATGACTGCTGGCCATCGACAACTGGTGCAACTGCATCTTGATGTCGGGCCGCGGCAGATCGGGGCTGCTGCGTGCAATCGCCATCGACGTTGCCGACGAGGTGCTCATTAGCCCGCGCCCCAAAAACAGCCAGCGCGCGCCCATCTTTGCTTTGAGCAGCGGACTGCGCAGGATGGTATTCAACGTGATGTTGAGTTGGGTTTCAAAACCGAGCCGCACATGCAGATGGTCGCGCAGGTTTTCGCCGACGCCGGGCAGATGATGCGCCACGTTGACCCCCGCGCGTTTCAACACATCCGCGTTGCCAATACCCGAGAGTTCGAGCAATTGCGGCGACTGTATGCTGCCCGCGCACAACAGCACCTCGCGTCGCGCTTTCACGGTGAAGTCTTGTCCGCCTTTGCGATAGACCAATCCGGTGGCGCGGCGGCCTTCGAGCAACACGCGCTGCGTCAACGCGCCGGTTTCGACCTTAAGATTCGCGCGGCGCATAGCGGGCCGCAGATAGTTGTCGCCGGTGTGGCGCCGCCAGCCGCGCTTGGTGTTGTATTGCAGGTAGCTCACGCCCTCGAAGCGCGGCCCGTTGTAGTCTTCGACCGCCGGCACGCCCGCCTGCTGCGCGCCCTGAATAAAGCCCTGCGACAAGGCATCGCGATCCTTGTAACGCGTGATGTGCATCGGTCCATCATGCCCGCGGTAGGCGGGGTCGCCCTGCGTGAAACTCTCCATGCGCTTCAAATACGGCAGGATGTCGCTGCTGCCCCAGCCGGGATTGCCGAGGGACTCCCAGTGGTCGAGCTCCAAAGGATCGCTGCGCACCCAGATCATGCCGTTCACCGCGCTCGATCCGCCCAGCGCGCGCCCGCGCGGCCAGAAGATACTGCGCCCGCCCACCTTCTCGTCGGGCTCGGTGGCAAAACGCCAGATCGCGCGTTCGCCGATCAGGATGTGCGCGATGCCCGCCGGAATCTTGATCCACATCCAGCGATCGTCTTCACCGGCCTCGAGCAACAGCACCCGATGCTCGCCGGAAGCGCTCAGCCGGTTGGCCAGCACGCAGCCGGCGGAACCCGCGCCGACGATGATGTAGTCGTATTCAGGAGAGGTCATGGCAGGTGAGGTAGGTTAGTGGACCACAGATTAGACGGTTGACATCATTTTATCGCGGCGGCGTTTTTCGACCCACGGTTACGACCCTACTATTGTGCTTTGATCCCCGCAGCCTTCGCGATCTGCTTAACCGAATCGTTTTCGCGCCGCACGAAGCGCGCGAACTCCGCCGGCGTCATGTGCAGCGGTTCAGCGGCGAGTTTGCGGAAGGGTTCACGCAGCGCGGGCAAGTCAATCGTGCGCGCTACGTCTTTGGCAATTTTATCGACGATGCCCGCACTCACACCGCGCGGCGCCCATACGCCGAACCACAACGATTCTTCGTATCCAGCGACGCCCGCTTCAATGAGTGTCGGCACATCCGGCAACAGCGCCGAGCGCTGCGTGCTGGTCACGCCCAACGCGAGCAGTCGGTTGCTCTGGATAAACGGCAATGCGGTGCCGATGGTCGGCAGCCAGTAATGAATGCGCGCCATCATCACATCGTTCATCGCCTCCGGCCCGCCCTTGTACGGCACATGCAGCGCGTCGATAGCCATGGCGAGGCGCAATTTCTCGGCGGCGAAATGCGCGCCGCTGCCGATGCCGGCCGAGCCGTAAGTGACGTGCCCCGGTTTCGCTTTCGCCAGCGCGATCAATTGCGCCACGCTCTTGATGCCCTGCGAGGGCGCGATGGCGAGCACTTGATACATGCTGGCGATGGGCGCGATCTCGATGAAATCCTGCTGCGCGTTATAGGGTAACTGCGTGTAGAGCACCGTGTTGATGGTTTGGCTGATGCCGCTCACCAGCAGCGTGTAACCATCCGCCGGCGCGCGCGCAACCAACGCCGTGCCCAGCGTGCCGCCCGCGCCGGGGCGGTTATCCACCACGATTTGTTGTCCCCAGGCTTCGGATAATTTCTGGCACACCAGCCGCCCCACAATGTCCAGACTGCTGCCGGGCGAAATCGGGAAGACCGCACGCACGGGTTTGCTGGGGTAGGGCTGTGCGCGTGCGACGGCCATGAGCAACACACCAACGAACAGGGCTGTCGCAGTATGTGTGATATAAGTATATGTTTTTATTTATATTTTTAACATTGCAACAATGAGCGCAAGCGCCGCGCATCGGCCAGCTTTTCGAGCTGCCAAATCGCATCACACAGCGCACGCGCCTTTTTCGCGCCCAGCACCGGCGCCATCAGGTGATAGCACTTTTCATCGACCTCGGCGCGGGTCATCGGGTTGCCGGGGGTGCCGCGCACGGCTTCGGTGTGGTGACGCACTTTGCGGCCATCCTTCAGCGTGATTTCGACGATGCCCTGACGTTGCGGCAGTTTCTTTTGCAGTGCTTCGTCGCCGATGAGTTCGATGCGTTTGCGCACGGCCAGCACTTTCGGGTTTTTCATGCGCTTGATGTCGTGCGCGGAATCAAAGGTGGCGATGCCGTCGATGAGCATTACCGCGCACATGTGCTGCATGCAGATGTCGGGCATCTCGCGGTCGCCGACGGTGTTGGCGCCGGTGATCGACACGCGCACCACGAGTTTTTCCACGTCGTCGGCTTTGATGTTGTGTTCGCGGATCAGGGTGAGCAGCGAATCCAGCGGGGCTTGTATCGGCGAGCCGACGGTCCAGCGCTTGATGTTGGTGCGCATGATTTCGTACGTGCTGCCGAGTTCGCGCACCAGTATCGACGGATTGGGGGTGAAGCCGCTGCGTTGCGATTCATCGTAGGCGGCGTAGAAGCCGCGCTCGCCGAACAGGATGTCGTCGGTGGCGGTGCAACCGGCGGCGACCATCGTGACAGCGGTGGCGCCGTTGCGCGCAGGCATGCCGCCGAAGTCGAACGCCTTCTCGATGTGTTCGGTGTCGCGCGCGTAGCTGGACAATCCGCCGGCTTGTTGCGCGGCGTAGGCGAGCGCGTAACGCACTTGCTTTGCGTTAAAGCCGGATAGCGCGGCGGCGGCGGCGGTGGAGCCGAAGGTGGGGCCGAAACAATGCGTCAGATGCCCGACCCGGCGAAACGCGGTATCGCCCAGCGACATATTCAGCCGCGAGCCGACGTCGTAACCCAGCGCCACCGCGCGCAGCAACGCAGTGCCGCTGCGCTGGTGCCGCTCGCCGAACGCCAGCGCGTTGGCGACGATGGCGCAGCCGGGATGCATCATCGACGGCGCGTGCGAATCATCGGTTTCGTCGGCGTGCGCCATCATCGCGTTGGCGAGCGCGGCGTTGACCGTGGTGGTCATCATGCGCGAACCGACAATAGTGGCTTCTTTGGTACCGCCAAGGGTTTTGGCGTATGCCAGCGCGGCCTTACCCGGCGACAGTTGGCTGCCGGACACCATCGCCGCTATCGTATCGAGGATGTGATGCTTGGTTTTTTCGGCGACGGCTTTCGGCAGCGCCTTGCGTGGCGCAGCGGCGATGTAGGCGGCTAGGGTTTGGGTGATGGGGGAGATTTTCGATGCAACTGCGGTGGACATGGCAATTCCTTTTTGTTTGGTGAAGCCTGAAAAATAGCCCGGTCATTCCCGCCCCCGATTACAGCATTCGAGGGCAGGCTGCGGCGGGAATCTATCAGCCGTCTCAAGTGGCACTGTGTTATGGGTTCCCGCCTGCGCGGGAACGACGGTGGGGGAGGATGTCCTTACTATTTAGTCATGCCGATGTCGCTAAACACCGTGCGCAAAAATTCGTATTGCTGCCGCAAGTGTTCGCGCGTGGCGGCGGATTTTCTGAAATCAGGATCCTGAAAATCGATTGCGAGTTGCCGTTTCCAGTCGGCGTGATTGACGGCGCGCTCGATCATGTTTTCCCAATAGGCAATCTGCGCCGGCGTCAGACCGCGCGGGCCCATCACGATGGTGAAGCCGCCCAGCACCAGGTCAAAGCCCTGCTCGCGCAGGGTGGGCACGTCGGGTATGGCGGGCACGCGCTGCGCGGTGGAGACGCCGAGGATACGCAGCGCGCCGTTTTTATATTGCGGCACGGCGTTGTCGATAGACACCGACATCATGTCGATGTGGCCGCCGAGCAATTGCGTGAGGGATTCCGCGCCGCCGGCGAAGGTCACCACCTTCAGGCGCCGCGCGTCGATGCCGTTCATTTTTGCCAGCAGCGCGATCATCACATGCGGCGTCGAGCCGCGCGTGCTGCCGACCGACACGCTTAACGCCTGCGGGTCTTGTTTCAGGCGCTCGATCACATCGGCGATGGATTTTAACGGCGAGGCGGTGCGCACCGCGAGCACGCTGCGTTCGCCGCTCACCATAGCCAACGGCGTCATGTCGTTGGGGCCGATGGTGCTGCGGCCCAGAATGTGATTCGACAGATAGCCCGGTCGCACAATCACCAGGTAATGCGCGTCGTTCGGATGCTGGTTGGTGTAAGTATAGGCCAGCGCACCGCCGCCGCCGACCTTGTTCACTACGGTGACGTTTTGCAGCCATTTGTTTTCAGACCAGATTTTTTGCAGCACGCGCGCAGTGCGGTCGTTGCCGCCGCCGGGGCCGGAGCCGACGACAAACTCCACCGGCTTATCGGGTTGCCAGGCGGGTTGCGCCTGAGCGGTCGCACACACACACGTCAGGCAAGCGAGCAGCGCTCGCATCACATGGGTTTTCATCGCTACACCTCCAATGCGGCAGGATTGACCACGCCGTACGGTTTGCCCGCCGCAAACGCCAGCACGCGCTTGATATTGTCGGAGAAATAATTCCCCATCTGATCGCGCTCCATGTAACCGAGGTGCGGCGTGGCGATCACGTTGTCGAGTTGCAGCAGCGGGTTATCCGCGTTCATCACCGGCTCGTCTTCATACACATCCACGGCGGCGCAGCCCGGACGCCCGTCGCGCAGCGCTGCCGCCAATGCGCCTTCGGCCACCAGTTCCGCGCGGCTGGTGTTAACGAACACGGCAGTGGGTTTCATGCGCGCGAGATCGCCCGGGGTCACCATGCCGCGCGTTTCCGGCAGCAGGCGGATGTGGATAGACAACACGTCGGCTTCATCAAACAGCGCCTCGCGCGTGGCAGCGGTTTCATAACCGTCGGCCAGCGCCTGCGCGCGCGCGGCCTCGCGCGACCACACCAGCACGCGCATGCCGAACGCCTTGCCGAAACCGGCCACCTGCTTGCCAATGCGGCCGTAGCCATAGATGCCCAGCGTGCGGCCACGCAAGCCCGTGCCCGCGCGATTCTGCCACTGGCCGGCTTTTAATCGCGCCATCTGTTGCGGTATATGGCGCATGGCAGCGATGATGAGTCCCCACGTGAGTTCCGCTGTGGCGTATGAGGTGCGTGCATGTTCCGAGCACACCACGATGCCGCGCGCGGTGCAGGCCTCAACATCGACATGGGGGTAGGGGCCGTTTAGGGTGATCATTTTCAGCCGCGGCAAACGGGCGATGAGTTCAGCGGTGATGTGCGTGCGTTCGCGCAGCAGCAGCAACGCATCGGTGAACTTCAGGCGATCCGCCAGCGTGTCAATGTTACGTTCGCAATCGGTGTAAACCGTGAGCGAATGATCGCCGAGCAGGTTGACGCACGGCAGCGTGCGTACGATGTTGGCGTAGTCGTCGAGGACGGTAAGGTTCAGAGTCATGAAATCTGCTATTGGGTTGTTAGATATTTGGTTAACTAACAACAAAACGTCATTCTGGCGTAGGCCGGAATCCAGTGCGTCCAAGATGCGCAGCATCATTATTCATGATTCTGCGGATCGACTTACTTACTGGATTCTGGCCTTCGCCAGAATGACGGGGCGGGGTTTCTACATGCCGTGGGGAACGATGCTTCATGGTCTCAGCGCTTCGCCAGCCCCAGTTCCTGCAAGCCGAGATGCATCTGATCATATTGCGTCTTGAACGCGGCTTTGCAGCCTTCCGCGTTGGCGTAGCGGTCTACCCACGAACGCGTTTCGAGCAGTTGTTTCCACTCCGGGGTCTCCACCATCTTGCGCAGCGCGCTTTCCCAAAACGCCACTTGCGCGGCGCCCATGCCACGCGGCCCGGCGATGGCGCGAAACGCATCCACGGTCGCATCGATACCCAATTCTTTCCATGTGGGTACGTTGGCGAAGTCGCCGCCGAGTCGCTGTGGCGCGGCGATGGCAAGCACGCGCACCCGACCTTCTTTCAGCGGCGGGGCAAAGCTCGAATGCGGATTGGCGACAAGATCAATATGTCCGCCGTAGAGCGCGGCGAACCCTTGCGATACGCCGGAGAACACCACGGCGCGCATTTTTTTCGGGTCACCGCCCACACCTTTGGTGGCGAGCGCCAGGGCAATGTGGCCGGAGCCGCCGAACGCGGTACCCACCGCGACGCTGATCGACGAGGGATCGGCTTTCAGTTTGGCGAGTAAATCCTTGGCATTGCGCATTGGGGAATCCGCGCGCACCGCCACGGCGGTGACTTCGCTGAATATCTGCGACGCACAGGTGAAGTCATTGTGACTCAGCGTGCTGGTGCCGGTGATGTAATTGCTCACCAGATTGCCGATCAGCAGCGTGAGGTGATGGCCGTCGGCGGGTTGCTGCGCCAGATACGTCCAGCCGACCGTGCCGCCGCCGCCGGGTTTGTTGATGACTGAAGTCGTGACATCGACGAATTTCTTTTCCTGCAGCAGGCGCTCAACCGCGCGCAGTGCGGTGTCGGAGGCGGCGCCGGCTGCCGAGCCGGAGATTAGCTCGACGTGTTTGGTGGGCTTCCACGATTGCGCGTGCGCCGAGCCGGCGAGCAGCAGCGCGGCGCACCATACGCCAGGCGCGATTTTCCAGTAACGATGCACGTTTATTGCTTGCCTACTTTGCCTTGCAGGCTTACCGCGCCTGCCTGCACCGGCATTTCGTGCGACAGCAGCGTCATCGCCACCATGCCGTAATAACCCATCAGGCAACTGAGTTCGACGATGGCAGGTATGCCGAAGAGCTCCTTGGCTCGGTTATAGGACTGGTCGCTGATGGCGTGGTTGCGAAACAGTTCTACGCCGTAGTCGTAGATCGCTTCTTCTTCGGCGCCGCTTTTGCTATCGGCAAATTTCGGACGCTCATTCTTAACCATCGCATCGACGATGCTTTGCGATAAACCTGCATCGGTGGCGATTTTTGCGTGCGCGTTGAACACGTAGTCACAATCCCAGCAGCGCGCAGTGATGATGATGGCGAACTCTGAAAGTCGCAGCGGAAAACAACTGTTGAGTCGCAACTTTTCGCCCAGCGGGTGCCAAACCTCGGTGACTTCCGGCGCGTGCAGCGACAAACGATACGGGCCGGGGATGCGTCCGCCGCGGCGGCCGAGTATGCCATCCACCAAGCGGCGTTGCACGGGATCGAAGTCGCTGTCTTCGTTGAAGATGGGTATGCGTGCCATGAGAAGATCCTTGATTGGTGAAGGGCGTGAGGCGTGAGTAGTGACGGTAATGGATTATCGCGGCGTGTGTCAAACCCACGCCATGCACTGCTAGAATCGGCGCTCCTATTCTGCCGGGGAGTGATCGACGATGATTATGCGTGGAAAGTGTAGTGGGTTAGTGGCGGCGTCGTTGCTGGCGGTTTCGGCACAAGCGCTCGCGCAGAGCTACCCGGTAAAAACCGTGCGTCTCATCGTGCCGTTTCCGCCCGGCGGCAGTACTGAGACGCTGGCGCGCATGGTGAGCGTGAAGCTCGCCGAGATGTGGGGGCAGCAGATCATCATCGACAATCGTCCGGGCGCGGGCGGTATTATTGGCACTGAACTCGGCGCCAAGGCCGCGCCCGATGGTTATACGCTGCTGATGGGCTCCGGCGCGCCGCTCACCATCGTGCCGGGGTTTCCGGCGAAGCTTGCGTACGATCCGCTCAAGGATTTTGCGCCGATCATCAACGTGGCGGCGGTGCCAAATGTAGTGGCGTTGCATCCATCGGTACCCGCGCGCACTATCAAGGAGTTGGTGGCGCTTGCCAAGGCGCGGCCCGATCAACTGAGTTTCGCCTCCAACGGTGCGGGTTCGCCGGGGCATCTGGCGGGCGAGTTGCTCAAATCGATGACCCACACGCGCATCACGCACGTGCCGTACAAAGGCAGCGCACCGGCGACGATGGCGCTGGCGTCGGGCGAAACCTCGATGACGTTCACCACCACCACGGCGGTGTTGCCGCACGCCAAAGCGGGGCGGATCAAGATCATCGCGGTGACCACGTTGCAACGCGTGCCGCAGTTCCCGGAGTATCCGACCGTGGCTGAATCCGGCCTCGCGGGTTACGAGGCGATCTCGTGGTTTGGGCTGGTGGCGCCTGCGGCGATTGCGCCCGAGCTGGTGAAAAAAATCCACGCCGACACGCTGCAAGTGGTCAACAGCAGCGATATGAAGAGCCGCATCGCGGGCCTGGGCGCGACACCGATAGGCAACACGCCGGAGCAGTTTCGCGCGCAGATACGTGATGACCTGGCCAAGTGGGCGCGCATTATTAAAATATCCGGCGCGCAGGCAGACTGACCAGAGCGCCATCCGTGTGGCACTATCGGTGTTGCATCACCAGTTGACGGTCGGACACGGCGTAGCCTATTCTGTCTTCGAATCATTCATCCAACAGGACATCTCCATGAAAAATTTTCCCGCCGTTACCGCAGGATTGCTCGTTGCGGCATTTGCTTTTTTCGGTTGCGCCGGGAATGCGCCTCTCCCATTTAACCAGCAGCCGTGGGGCAATCTACCGATTGGCTCGGATAAAGAGCCCTGGGTGACGCTGATCGACGGCGAAAAAGGACTTGAGAATTTTACGCGTCTGGGCGATGCGAACTGGCTCGCCATGCACGGCGCGATTCAGGCCGATCGCAAGAACGGCAGCAGCACGGAGGCAGGCATACTGCTGTCGAAACAGTCCTATACGGATTTTCATATTTACACAGAGTTCTGGTCGGATGACGACGCCAATAGCGGTATTTATATCCGCGTGATGAATCAGAAAGTCGTGAATACCAAAGCGGCGTATGAGGTGCAGATTTGGGACAAGAGCCCAACCATGGCGACCGCATCGCTGATGCCGCCGGCTAAAGCCGCGCCCTCGTTCAAGGCGGCCGGCCGGTGGAATACCATGGAAATCACCGCGAAAGGGCCGCGCATGACGGTGACGATGAACGGCGATCTGGCGGTCGACGTCAACGACACACAATTTTCCAGCGGCCCGATTGCGCTTCAGTACAATTCGGGTATCGTCAAGTTTCGCAAATTGATGATCCGCCCACTTTAATTTCGCATGACGCATTTTGCAGAGTTGTTTTGTAAGTAACTACTCATCACAAGGGGAGCACCATGAAACGATTTACCACGCAAATCGCAGGACTGTTGATCGTCGCATTTACTTTTTTCGGTTGTTCGAGTAATGCGCCTTTGCCGTTTAACCAGCAGCCGTGGGGCAATCTGCCCATCGGTTCCGACAAAGAGCCGTGGGTGACGCTGATCGACGGCGAAAAAGGCATGGAGAATTTCAATCGACTGGGCGACGTGAACTGGCTTGCCATGCATGGGGCGATTCAGGGAGACCGTATGAACAGCGGCAAAGGCGCCGGACATTTGGTGACGAAAAATTCCTACAAGGATTTCCAGATTTATGCCGAGTTCTGGGCCGATGAAGACGCCAACAGCGGCATCTTTATCCGCGCGCAAGACCCCAAAAAGATCGGCGCGGACAACGCCTATGAGGTGAATATTTACGACAAGCGCCCCGGACCGGAATACGGCACCGGCGCCATCGTCAATTTCGCCAAGGTGAATCCGATGCCGAAAGCCGCGGGCAAGTGGAATACGTTTCTAATCACTGCCAAGGGCGACCGTTTGACCGTGGTCATGAACGGCGACACCACCGCCGACATCAATGATAAGTCGTTTGCCAGCGGCCCGTTTACGCTGCAATACGGCAGCGGCATCATCAAGTGGCGTAAGGTGATGGTGCGCCCGCTGTAATTGCACTACTTAATACCGGTGTCCGCCGGGCTGCACACGGCCCAGGGTATTCCGTCACGGAACCCTGGGTTTTTCATTGGATGCAGCGGTTTACCGCAGCAGGGGTTCAACCTATACTTGTCACGCGCTGAACGAGCGCGCCGGTTGTTATTTCCGTTCATTTTTCTGAGCCATATGTTCACCAACACATAGGAGGAAAGATCATGTTTCGCACTCTGTTTATGTTCGTTACCGCACTGGCCGTGTTGACGGGCGCAGTCCATGCGCAACAGGCAGAACGCCCCGCCATCGCCACCACCAAGGTTGAAGGCACCGACAACGTTTATATTTTTCGTAACGTCGGCCACCAGGCGATATTCGTGGTGACGCCTGACGGCGTAATCGTCACCGATCCCGTCGCGTATGGCCGGCCCACCGGCGGGCAGGCGTATCTGGATGCGATACGCAAGATCACCGACAAACCGATCAAGTACGTGGTCTACAGTCATCATCACTTCGACCACATCGCCGGCGGCAAGGTGTTCAAGGATGCTGGCGCGACCTTTATCGCGCATCATCGCGCGAAGTCGCGGCTGGAAGCGCTGAAAGACCCGCATACGGTGTTGCCGGATGAAGCGGTGAGCGATCGCGGCCGCACCCTACGCCTCGGCGGCACCACGCTGGAGCTGTCGTATCACGGGCTGAATCATTCGGATTCGACGCTGGTGATGCGTCTGCCGAAAGAGAAAATCATCTTCGTGGTCGATACCATACCCGTGGGCACGGTGCCCGGACGCGGCATGATTGATATGCATCCGCTGGAAACCGAGGCGTTTTTGCAGGACGTGCTCAAGCTCGACTGGGAGCGTTTGATTCCGGGCCACCCCGGCCCCGGCGACCGGCTTGGCACCAAAAAAGACGTGGAAGATCAGCTCAAGCTATTGCAGACGGCTTCCGCTGAAATCAAGAAGCTCGCCCATGAAGGCAAGTGCTGGGAGCCGGCGGAGAAGGAATTCAAAATGCCGGAATACGAAAAATGGCCGGGCTATGCGGCAGGCTTGCCGTTCATTGCGCGCCGCTATTGCGGATTGTGGGGGCGTGGTACTTGATGAGCGACATGAAATGGATGGATGTGAATGGCGTCAGCCTGCGCTACGAACTGTCAGGTAACGCGAGCGCGGGCACGCCGGCGGTAGTGCTGATACACGAGCTGGGCGGCTGTCTCGATAGCTGGGACGAGACGCTGCCCGCTTTTCAGCAGCATTTTCGCGTGCTGCGCTACGACCAGCGCGGCTTCGGCCAAAGCGAAAAGGTCAGCGGCACGTTGAAACTCAGCGACATGGTGGCGGATATCGCGGCGCTGCTGGACGCGCTCGCGCTATCGCAGCCGGTGCATGTGGTGGGCTCGGCGCTGGGTGCTGGGATCGCTGCCGCGTTCGCCGCGCGCCACCGGCTGCGCATGGCGCGGCTGGTGGTACAAAGCCTGGTGACGCGCTCCAACCCGGCGACGCGTCCGCACATGATCGCGCGCGCGGCGGAGGTTGAAAAAACCGGCATGCGCGCACAGGCGCAGGCGAGTCTGGATCGTTCGTACCCGGAAGCCTTGCGTGTCGGCAGCGCGAACCGGGCGCGTTTTGAAACCTATCGCGCGCGCTGGATCGGCAATGATCCGCACAGCTTCGCCGCGATCAACCGCATGCTGCTCGAAATGGAAGTCGATGCCGAGCTTGCCGAGATCAACTGTCCCACGCTGTCGATCGGTTGCGATCACGACGTGATGCGCCCGCCCGCGATGGTGGAAGAGCTTACCAAGCTAATTCCCAGTGCGCGCTACGCCAATGCGGATTCAGGCCATTTCATGCACGCGCAAACGCCGGAGCTGTTTGCGAAAATGGTGGTGCCGTTTCTGCGTGAAGCGTAGGGATATTCATAAGTATTTGTTTATAAATAATAATTTCAGGGGATGTAGATGCCGCAAAAAATGACCGGCGCGAGATTGTTCGGCCAGATTCTTAAATCGTACGGTGTGTCCCACCTGTTTTTCATGGACGCCGTGCTGCGGCGCGCGTTGGCGGAAATGGAAGACACCGGCATCAAACGCATTCTCGGCCACTCCGAGAAAGGCGTGGCCTACATGGCCGACGGCTACGCGCGCACCTCCGGGCGGCCCGGCGTGTGCATGGCGCAATCGGTGGGCGCGGCGAATCTCGCCTCGGGCATGCAAGACCCCTATCTCGGCCATTCGCCGGTGGTGGCGATCACCGGGCGTCACGTCAGCACCATGCAATATCGCAATGCGTATCAAGAGGTTGACCATCAGCCGCTCTACGGCGCGGTGACCAAATTTCACGCCAAGATCGACGCGCTGGAACAAATGCAGCAACTCATGCGCCAGGCATTCCGCGAGGCCACCACCGGCACGCCGCGCCCCGTGCATCTGGAT
This sequence comes from Betaproteobacteria bacterium, assembly GCA_947467315.1. Lineage (GTDB taxonomy): Bacteria > Pseudomonadota > Gammaproteobacteria > Burkholderiales > SG8-41 > UBA5216. The sequence continues at coordinate 29,192 of CANIID010000010.1, forward strand.
ATGGCCGGGTTTACCGGTGATGCGATCACGCCGCTCGAAGGCATGTTTGATGTGATGCAGGACGACGCGCACACGCGCTACCCGGCGTTTCGCCCCGCGCCCGATGCGGCGGCGGTGCAGCGCGCGGTGGCGGCGATTGCGAAATCCCAACGGCCGGTGATCATTGCCGACCGCGGCGCGACGATTTCCGATGCGGGCGCCGCGCTGGCCGCGCTGGCCGCAAAAATCGGCGCGCCAGTGTGTGCCACGCCCGACGCGAAAGCGATCCTCACCGAAAACAACCCGCTATTCTACGGCACCATGGGCTTGTATGGCCGCACCGGCGGCAATCACATTGTCGATGAAGCGGATCTGGTGATTTTCTGCGGCAGCAACACCAGCGATCACACCACCGGCAACTACAAAATGCCGAAAGACGGCACGCCGATTATCCAGATCGACATCGACCCGGTGGAAATCGGCCGCAACTACTCCGGCGTCATCGGCGTGCTGGCCGATGTGCGCACCGCCGTCGAAGCGATCACGGCTGCAGCCGCGGCGGCGAAGCACGATGCGTGGCTCGCCACCGCGAAAAAGCATGTCGATGCGTGGCGCGTGGAGACCGAGAAAATACGGTCGTCCGATGCGGTGCCGATGAACCCCGGCCGCCTGTGTAAAGAGCTGACCGAACTGCTGCCGAAAGACGCGATCCTGTTCGCCGACACCGGCTTTGCGGCGCTGTGGACCAACACCATGGTGTATTTCAATCACCCGGCACAGCGCTACTTCAGAGCGGCAGGTTCGCTCGGCTGGTCGTTCCCTGCGTCACTCGGCGGCAAATGCGGCGCGCCCGATAAGCCGGTGGTGTGTTTCACCGGCGACGGCGGCTTTTATTACCACCTGCCCGAACTCGAAACCGCCAGACGCCGCGGCATCAAAACCGTCACCATCGTTAACAACAACAAGTGCCTGGCGCAAGGCTTGAAGAATCTCTCCATCGCCTACGCCGGCAAAGCGGAACCGAACCGCCGCGACGAGTGCTACGAATTCCTCGAAACCGATTTCGCCAAAATTGCCAAGGCGTTCGATTGCTTCGGCGTGGTGGTGGATAAGCCCGGCGATTTCAAGAAAGCGTTCGAGCAGGCGATGGCGTCCGATTTGCCGGCGGTGATTGATTGCCGCACGGAGTTTGCGTCGCAGGCACCTATGCCTTGGATGCCTTCTTGAAGGGCGTTAGGCGTGAAGGGTGAGGCGTGGTGCGTCGTGATGCCACGTTAGCGTAGGCCACAACAAACAAAGAAATCCCCTCTCCCGCCCTGGGGCGGGAGAGGGTTAGGGTGAGGGTAGGGGGAGGCACAAATATCCGTCATGCACATCGTTGTGGCTTTTGCAGTTTTATTATCAGCAACACTCTCCCATGCCGCCTACCCCGACCGCCCCATCCGCCTCATCGTCCCGGTAGCCCCAGGCGGCGCGGTCGATGTCGTGGGCCGCATCGTCGCGCAAAAGCTCGGCGCGCAATTGGGGCAAAACGTCGTCGTCGATAACCGCCCCGGCGCCAACTACATCATCGGCACCGAAGTCGTCTCCAAAGCGCCCGCCGACGGTTACACGCTGCTCACCACGGCGGGCGGCCACACCATCAACCCGGTGGTGTACAAAAAGCTGCCGTACGACACCTTCCGCGACTTCACGCCGATCAGCCACATCTGTAATTCGAGCGGCCTGGTGATCGTGGTGCATCCGTCAGTGCCGATTCACACGCTGCAACAACTGATCGATTTCGCGAAGACCAATCCCGGCAAAATGATTTACGTCTCGGCCGGCTGGGGCAACTCCACGCACATCGCGGGCGCGCAGTTCGAGGCAATGGCCGGGGTGAAACTCACGCATGTGCCGTACCGCAGCGCTGGCCCGGCGGTCAGCGATCTGATTGGCGGACAAGTGCCGCTGATGTTCGGCCCCAGCCCGGTGGTGGTGCCGCTGGTGCAGGCGGGGCGATTGCGTCCGCTGGCGTTCACCGGGCTGAAGCGCACGCCGCAACTGCCCAATGTGCCCACGGTGGATGAGTCTGGATTGAAAGGCTACGAATCGACGGGCTGGTACGGCCTGTATGGTCCGCGGGGGATGCCACGACTTGTCGTGGACAAACTCAATGCGGCAGTGAAGCAGATGGTGCAGTCGGCGGATGTGCGCGAGCGCTTCACGCAACTGAATCTCGAACCCATTGGCAGCACGCCGGAGGAGTTCGCGAAGTTTCTGAAGGAAGATTACGAGCGGTACGTGGCAGTGGCCAAGGCGGCGGGGATACAACCGCAGTAGATTTAGAGTAATTGCATTATCCGGCGTTTGCCGTGACGCACAGCTTGACCCGCGTCTTTTTCTGTAACGCACAAACAATATCAAAGAAATTCTCGGTACTGGGATTGCCGCGCGGCGCGAGCATGCGGTGCAGGCTCTTGCTGGGTTTTTTTGTCGCCATAGCCAAGCCTTCGAAACCGATGGTGGCATTCACCAGATCGCGCAGCATGGCCTTGCCGGTGTGGGTGTCGCCGGATAGATAGGCGTTGATGGCTTCGGTAAACATCGCCTGATGAAATTTCGGGTCGCGTTGAATTCTCGCGATTACGGTTTTTTTGAAATCTCTTGTAAGCGCCATGTGCGTAATCCCTACTTCGCTGACTGTCTCTTCCGCCGTTTGTAATCCGCCCACGTATCGATTGCGTTGGCTATCGCGGCACTTTGGCGTTTTTTGGTGCTGCCGCCGATCAGAATGACCAGTGTTTCTCCATCCTTGCCGAAATACACACGGTAACCCGGCCCGAAATCGATCTTGTATTCAAATACGCCGCTACCAACACCCTTTACGTTCGAGAAGTTGCCTTGCTCCATGCGATAAAGCGCAGTGGCGACTTTCGCCGAAGCATGAGTATCCAGTTCCAGAAACCAGCGCGCAAAAGGCGATTCGCCCGATCCGTCAAGGTACTCGACTACTTCGATATCTGACATGGATTATGGTAACTTATGTGTTACTTTAATGCAATGCGTATTATTGAGTAGCTACTTCGCCGGTATCACCGGCAGCAACACCGCCGCCGCATACTGCGGCCCAAAATGCAACGTCACCTTGCCACCGAAAATCTCCGGTGGGCGATCCGCCGGGTCGTCGTGCATGAAGGGGCCGCAGCCGCTCATGGGGTTTTTCATGTTCGATAGCGACGCGGCGGACTGGCCGTGGTCGTAGTCCTTGCCTTTGATCGTCAACGCCACGCGATAGCCCTTGGGCACGACGATGCAGCTCGGCCAGATCTCGATGTCGAGTTCGTACACTTCGCCCGGCGTGAGCGGCTGCTTTTCATCGTGCGTGTGATAGGGGCGGTAGGGCAACGAACGCGCCTTGTCCAATTTGCGGTGCGAGGCGCGCAGCCAGCCTTGCGCGATGGGTGTTTTGGGATCGAGCGCGCCCTGGAACAACACTTCTTTTCCAGCGGGGTCGAACACGCGCAGAATCACGAACAAATCCGCATCGCTGGTCGATGACGAGACAAACAGTTTCAGCGCCGATGGCCCGGTGATTTCGGTGTCTTTTTCCAGCGGTGGCGTGGTGAACGTCGCCCCATCGCCCATGGCATCGTAAGTATTTGTTTTTATTGTATTATTTTTAACGGCACTCAAGCCCATGTTGGCTGGGTCAAGATAAAAATTTGTCCACTGCGTACGCGCAATCGGCCACTCGTTTTCATGCCGCAGCACAAATTTTTCACCCGGATGGCGTATCTGCAATTGCACTTTGGGTTGTTGCTCCCAGCCGTTCTGCTTGCCCTTCAAAAAGTAATCGAAGAATTTTTTCTGCAGGCCCACGCCGTAGTCGGTGTAGAAAGGCGCCCAGTGCGAGCCACCGTGGGCTTCCAGCCATTTGTGTTCGGAGGCCGCGTGCATGTAGCCTTCAAAGTTGCCGCGCGGATGCAGGCCTTGCCCGCCCCAGTTGGCCGCCGATAGCACCGGCACTTTGACTTTCGACAGATCGCCGCTGCGCTCGCGGTAGTACGGGCCGTCCAGGTGGTTGGCGCTCAAATGGGCCCACATGTTTTCGCGGTTGTTCACCAACTCAGCGTCACTCAACGTCTCCGGGCCGCACGCGAGTTCGCCGGTGAGCGGGCTGCGTGTGCCGTGTTCGCCCACGCCGTGCTGCACGGTTTTGACCTGCATCTCTTGCCAATTTTTGCGGAACACGCAGATGATGCCGCCGTGGTGTGTGGAGTCGCGGTAGTTATCCACCCAGCCTTCCCAAACGCAGATGGCGGCCAGATGCGGCGGCTGTGTCGCTGCGGCGCGCCACTGGTTCGCGCCGTAATACGAAATGCCGTTCAGACCAATCTTGCCGCTGCACCACGGCTGCTCTGCGGCCCACTCGATACAGTCGTGAAAATCCTGGTTCTCGCGCGCGTCGTTGTGGCAAAGATAACCCGGCGAGCGCCCCGCGCCGCGCGAATCCACGCGCACCACGGCGTATCCGTCGGGTACCCATTTTTCGGGATCGACCACTTCCCAGTTCTGATATTTGTTGCTGCTGCCCGCCACCGCATCGGGATTTTCACGGCACATGATTTCCCACGCGGTTTTGTAGCCTTCCTGAAACGCAAGTCCCTTGCCGTATGGGCCGTAGCTCATGATCGCGGGGTATTTGCCGTCGGCAACGGGGCGAAACACATCGGCGCGCAACACGAGGCCATCGTCCATGGTGATCGGCACATCCCAATCGATACGCATGTGGTCGCGGATTTCGGATTTGTGGGTAGTCATTGCGAAATTCCTTCACATTTTCTGATGGCCAATACTATGTCTCATCTGGTGAATGTGCTACGGGTTTCCCCTGCGCGGGAACGACGGTGCTGGTAGATTGGGATATCGGCGGCTACGTCAATCCACTTTCGCGCCAATCAGCTTGACGATCTTGGCGTATTTATCATTTTCCGCGCGGATGTACGCGGCGAACTCTTCCGGTGTGCCGCCCACCACGTCGTAACCCAGCGTTTCAAATTGCGCTTTGGTTTCGGGCGAGCGCGTCACCTTGACCAATGCGCCGTGCAGACGCGTGATGATGTCCTTCGGCGTGTGCGTCGGCACCAGCATGCCGAACCAGGTACTCAATTCATAACCCGGCACGCCGGCTTCGCTGAGTGTCGGCACATCGGGCAACTGCGGTGAGCGGCGCGCACTCGACACGCCAAGCAAGCGCACGCGCCCCGATTTGACGTGTTGTATCACCGGCGGAATCGAGTTGAGCATCATATGCACGCCATTGCCGCCGATCACGTCGGTGACCGCCTGCGGTGCGCCTTTGTAGGGCACGTGCGTGATGTTCACGCCCGCCATGTTTTTGAAGAGTTCCATCGCCAGATGGTTGATTGCGCCGTTGCCCGCCGAGGCGTAATTCCATTTGCCGGGCTGCGCTTTCGCCAGCGCGAGCAGTTCTTTCACCGTTTTGGCCGGCACCGACGGATGCGCGATCAGCAAAAACGGCCCGATGCACACCAGGCTCACCGGCACAAAATCGCGCAACGTGTTGTAAGTCACGTTCTTTTGCAGATGCGGCAGGATGGTGAGCGAGCCGGGGCTGCTGAAAAACAGCGTGTAGCCGTCGGGTGTCGCGCGCGCGGCGAGTTCTGCGCCGATCAAGCCGCCCGCGCCGCTGCGATTGTCGAGCACCAGTTGCTGGCCGAGAATCGCCGACAGGCCGGGTGTGACCATGCGCGCCACCACGTCCGGCGTGCCGCCGGCGGGCACCGGCGCGATCACGCGGATGGGTTTGTTGGGCCAGGTCTGCCCTGTGCCGGTTGTGGTGGTTTGTGCTTGTGCCGTGATTGCGACTGCACCGGCAATCGCGGCCAGCCATACGGGAATTGATGGGGGGTTTTTCATAGGGTGACGATCGTAACTCAAAACACTATGCACGATGCGCCGTATCAGCGTCCACGCATTGACACGGTTGGCGCGGCCGGCGGCGTGGACGACCGAGGGTGTTTCGCCGTAAGATTTGCGCCCCGCAATCTTCGTCGCAAGATCCAAAGCTGGCGATCCACTGGAGCCTTTATGAACGCACCCGCCGAAATCAAAATCTCTCGCAGTAAACAAGTGTCCGACTACGCTGCAGGCGCGCTCACGCGCGAGTTTCCCGCCGCCATATTGGTGGCCGCCAAGGTCGCGCTGATCGATGTGATGGGATGCGCCATCGGCGCGTGGGACGACGAATGCGTGCGCCCGGTGCGGCGCGTGGTCGAGGGCTGGGGCGCGCGCGGCGAGGCGCAAGTGTTTTTGGGCGGACGCACCGCGCCGGCCTTTGCGGCGTTGGCCAACGGCACCATGGCGCACGCGATGGATTACGACGATTCGCATCAGATGGGGGCGGGCCATATCAGTTGCGTGTGCGGCACGGCGGCGCTGGCGGTGGCAGGGCAACTCGGCAGCAGCGAAAAAGATATGTTGGCGGCCTACATCACCGGCTTTGAAGTGATGGCGCGATTGGCGGGTGGCGGCCCGCCGGGCGTCGGGCGCAGCCTGCATCGGCGTGGACTGCATCCGACCTCGGTGTTCGGCCGCGTGGGCGCGGCAGTGGTGGCATCGGTGTTGATGCGCCTGACGCCGCAACAAACCGAATATGCGGTCGGTGCGGCAACCACCACTGCGGGCGGATTGGTGGGCTCGTTCGGCACGCACTCCAAACCGTTTCACGGCGGCAAAGCGGCGATGGACGGCATCCTCGCCGCCGAATTGGCGCGCGAAGGGTTTCAAGCATCGACCAAACTGCTGGAACTCGAAAAGGGTCTGCTCGATGCCTTCATTCAGGATCGCAAGGTTGAAGTGCCGCCTATGGATTTCAGCTATTGGGAATTGAAACGCAACGGCTTCAAGCCCTACGCCAGTTGCCGCGCCACGCATGCGTCGATACAGACGTCGCGCAAGTTGGCCGCTGCGGTGGGTGGACGCAAAATCACCAGGGTGCATGCCAAGGTGCATCCCAACGTGGTGGTGGTGGCGAACCAGTTGAATCCGCAAACGCCGCTGGAACACAAATTCAGCGTGCGTTATTGCATGGCGATGGGGCTGACGGGTTATCGGCTGGTGGCGTCGGATTTCACTGACAAGCTGATGCAGGATGCGAAGTTAAAAGAGATTGCTGCAGTCACCGAGGTCGAAGTCGTGCCTGAGCAGCCGCAATATGAGGCGCATCTCGATGTGTATGTAGAAGGTGAGGCGAAACCGCTGCACGCTGACACGAACATCGTGTTGGGCCATGCCGACAATCCGATGAGCGAAGACGAAGTTTGGGGCAAGTTCGACGGGTTGGTGACGCCGGTGCTGGGCGCCGACAAGGCGCACGCTCTCTATGATTTGCTGAAGCATTTCGAGATGCCGGGAAATCTCAAAAAGATTGTTTCGCTGGTTGCCAAATGAGATGGCGTACCTGCATTGCCGCGTGTGCACTGCTATTGCCATCCGTAGTTAATGCGCAAGCGCCCGCGGCGGGTGCGTACCCCACCAAGCCGATCCGCCTGATTTCCCCCTATGCCGCCGGTGGCGGCAGCGACACGTTGGCCCGCATCATCGGGCAAAAGCTGCTCGAAAGCTGGGGTCAGCCGGTGGTGGTGGACAACCGCCCCAGCTCCGGCGGCAACCTCGGCGCGGAACTGGTGGCGAAGGCCGCGCCGGACGGCTATACCTTGTTTGTCACGCCCAGCGCGGTGCTCACCATCAACCCGCATTTGTACGCGAAGCTGCGCTACGACAGCTTCAAGGATTTCACGCCGGTGATCGCGGCCACCAACTCGCCGTATTTTCTGGTGGTGCATCCGAAGATTCCAGCCACCAGCGTCAAGGAATTGATCGCATACGCGAAAACGAATGCGGGCAAAATGAATTACAGCTCATCGGGCAACGGCTCATCCACGCACTTGGCGGGCGTGTTGTTCAACACCTTGGCGGGAGTAGACATTGTGCATATCCCGTATAAAGGCGCCGCGCCCGCGATCGTCGATCTGCTTGCCGGCAACATCCAGATGCGCTTTTCCAGTGTGGTGCCGGTGCTGCCGCACATACGCAACGGCCGGCTGCGCGGTTTGGGCATGAGCAGCGCGAAACGATACTCGCCGATGCCGGAAGTGCCGACCATCGCCGAATCCGGGCTGCCGGGTTACGTGGTCGAGTCGTTTTACGTGATCGTGGCGCCCGCTGCGACACCGCGCAGCGTCGTGTCAAAACTCAACAGCGAAATCGCACGTAAGCTGAAAGACCCGGAGATCAATACCCGCATGGCAGCCGATGGCGCGGAAGTGATCGCGGCTTCCGTGGAGGACAGCGCGAAGATGCTGCGCGACGATTACCATCGATGGGCGAAGCCGGTGAAAGATTCCGGCGCACGCGCGGATTAGAATTACCTAAAGGAGACGATTATGGCAACAGTGAAAAACAAGCGTATTGCAATGATGGGCACGGGCGCGCTGGGCGGTTATGTCGGCGGCTATTTTGCACACAACGGCGAGGATGTGACGCTGATCGATTTTTGGCCGGAACATATCGAGACCATTCGTGCTCAAGGATTGGATCTCGATGGTGTGACCGACCCGGAAAAGTTTGTCGTCAAAACGGCGAAAACGCTGCACTACAAAGACCTTGACACGTTAAAGGGTCAGCCGCCGTTCGACATCGTTTTCATTTCGGTGAAATCGTACGACACCGAGCGCGTAACGAAGGCGATTGCGCCGTATCTGGCGAAAGACGGCTACGCGGTGTCGCTGCAAAACTGTTGGAACGAAGACACCATCGCGGGCGTGTTGGGCGCCGAGCGCGTGGTGGGCACGATAGCTTCCGTGATTTCGGTGGAGCTGTACGCGCCGGGGCGCATTCGCCGCATGGCGGAAAAAGGCGGCGACAAGCACACGGTGTTTCGCGTGGGCGAAATTCATGGCCGCATCACTGATCGCGTGACCGAACTGGTCAACATGTTTTCGCTGATCGACAGCGCCAAAGCCACGCCGAATTTGCAGGGCGAGCGCTGGACCAAGCTCACGCAAAACGGCATGAGTAACGGCATTTGCGCGGCCACCGGTTTGACCGGCCACGATTGCGACAACAACGACGCGATCCGGCGCTTCGCGATTGCGGTGGCGGGGGAATCAATACGCGTCGGCAAGGCATTGGGCCTGAAGCTCGAAAAAATGGGCAAGCTCATGCCGGAACAACTTGAACAGGCGAGTGCGGGTGACCCTGCGGTGCTGGCGGAAGTGGAACACTTCATGAAAAACCGCAAGGCAGCGAATCCGCGCGCGAATATTCAACGACCGTCGATGGCGCAGGACATGGCCAAAGGCCGCAAGACCGAAATCGAATTCATGAACGGTCTCATCGTGCGCAAGGGCAAGGAGGTCGGTGTTCCCACGCCGGCAAACGAAAAGTTGGTGCAGGCCGTGCTGAGTGTGGAGGGCGGGAAGATCAAGCCGTCCGCGTCGGTGCTGGGCGGGTAGTCGAGGTGGTAAGTGTAGGGCGGAAAAGCGCAGCGCCTTCCGCCGACTGAGTCGCATTCGGCGGAAGACGCTACGCCCTTCTACAGGCTCAAGACAGGCTTTTCCGCCCTACGAATCAGGTTTTTAAACCGGCTTCTCCGGCCCCACCGTCAGCCGCCGCATTTCGCGCCGCGTGCCGTGATAATCGTTGATCGCGTTGTGCATGGTGACGCGGTTGTCCCAGATCGTCATCTGGCCCGGTTCCCAGCGCACGCGGCAGGTGAATTCCGGCGTGATGGCGTGATCGTTCAGCATGTTGATAATCGGGCGACTTTCGCGTTCGGTCATCTCATCGAGGCGCAGCGTGTGCAGCGAGCTGCAATACAGCGCGCGTTTGCCGGTCTGCGGATGCGTGCGCACGATGGGGTGCCGGGATTCAAAGCGGTCGGCGTTTTCGGAGTTCGTCACCGGCATGGTGGTGATGCGGCGGTGATGCGCGGCGCGGTCGCCGCCCGGTTTGTGCTTCAGGCTCGCGCTGAACACGCCGATCACGCCTTCGATCATTTTCTTCGTGCCGGCGGAAAGCTCCTCGTACGCTTTCTGCGTGTTGGCGTAAAGCGTGTCGCCGCCCTTGGGCGGGGTTTCCACCGAGTAGAGTGTGGTGATACGTGGCGGCTCGGCGAGATAGGGCGTGTCCGAATGCCAGTCGTTGCCGAAGTTTTCGCGCTCGTGCGGCTCTTTAATCACGCGCGTCATCTGCGGAATTTCATCCATGCCCTTGGCGAACGGATAAAAATTTGGCTCGCCGAAATGTTTGGCTGCGGCCAGTTGATCGAAGGGCGAAAGGCTCTGCCCACGCACGGCGATGACCTTGAATTCCAGCAATGCCTGCTGCAATTCATCCCACATCGCCGAATTCTCGTGATTTTTAAGATCCGCGCGGTAAATTTCCGCGCCGATGCTGCCCGCGATGGGGCGTGCTTCCAGTATCTTGTAGTCCATAATATTTCCTCGATTGCCGACTGAGTGCCATAGTATAGTCCGGCAGCAAGTTCGACGAAATACTAATGGAGAAACGCATCATGTCAGACCAAACCCAAGAACTCACTGGAAAAGTCGCGCTGATCACCGGCGCGGCAAAAAACATCGGGCGCGCCACCGCGCTGGAGCTGGCCCGCGCGGGCGCGGCAGTGGCGATCAACACGCGGCATTCGGTGGATGACGCGAAGAAAGTCGCCGAAGAAATTCGCGCGGCGGGCGGGCAGGCCGAGGTGTATGTGGCCGACATCGCCGATGCCAAGGCGGTCAAAGGCATGGTCGAAAGCGTGATGAAAAAATTCGGCCGCGTGGATTTTCTGGTGCTCAATGCCTCGGTTCGTACTGAAAAGCCGTTTCTCGAATTGAGCTACGACGAGTGGCGCGTGCCGCTGTCGATCACGCTGGATGGCGCGTTTTACCTGGCGCAGGCATGCATCCCGTCGATGATCGCCAACGGCGGCGGCAGCATTGTTACGCTGGGCGGCATGATGAGTCTGTCGGGTGCGAAAAAGCGCATCCACGGCTCGGTGGCCAAACACGGCTTGGTGGGCTTCACGCGCGGCTTGGCGCGCGAGTTCGGTGATCGCAACATCCGTGCCAACTGCATCGCGCCGGGGCAGATGAACACCGTGCGCGCGGCAGGGCGCACTGCGGCGGCGGGGGCTGAAATGATTCCGCTGGCGCGTAAGGGCGATGCGGAGGAGATTGCGACGGTAGTGCGGTTTTTGTGCGGCCCGGCGTCGAGTTATGTCACCGGGCAGTCATTGCAGATTAACGGCGGGCAGATGATGTTTTAGTGGTGTAGGTCGGAACGCGCAGCGGTTCCGACAGGCGGTGGTGACATGGGATGATTGTGTCGGAACCGCTGCGCTTTTCCGCCCTACGGGGTTACGTCTTTTTTAGTCTTGATTCCCAATCCTTCGGTAACTGCACTTTCTTGCCGGTCGGGAAACCCAAAAACCCATTGTGCGCAAACACATACATGTTATTGCGCAGCGGGTCGCCTGACACGGCGATCATGAAGTCTTCGGGCTTCCATACAATCGGCACCAGCCGGTTTTCATCTTCCGATTCATAAAACACCTTCGGGATGCGGTCGTTGCGCACGTCGTCTTTTAAATCCCACACGCCGCGAATATTCCACACGCGCAACTGGCGCTCGAACTCCCATGCGGGCAGACGCGCGTGGTCGTAGAGATATTGCTTCACGTCGGCCTTGGTCCAGCCGGCCTTGGCGATGGTCTCGACGATGATCGGGCTTAACACCACCAGTGGGCGCAGCATGCCGTTGCCGTGGCTGGTGGTAAAGGTGATCTGCCACATGTGGTATTTCAAAACGGAATCCGCCACGTACGGCAGCAGTTCTTCCGGCGTGCTGCCCGACACCGACGAGAACGAGCCGCCGCCAGTGTAGCGCGCGACCGTCACCACGTTGTCGCTGGCACTGAATCCGACTTCCTCGGCGGTGTTGGCCCAGCCGATTTTCTTCAACACCTCGTCGTTTTCCGCGAGCACCACGCGCCAGGTATTGCCGAAGGTGGCCTTGTCGGTTTTGTGCGGGAGGAAGCCCGCGACATTGCGCAGATACAAGCGCCAGAAGCGGCCTA
>CANIID010000011.1 GCA_947467315.1 Betaproteobacteria bacterium
ATACGCTTTCGCTTGGAAAGAATCCGCAGATTTCGATCATCATCGGCACTCAACTTAACTGGCTTGGCAACTCGCATGGCACTGATCTCCTTTTTCGTTGGAGTTCAGGTCGCCATATAAGTTCTGTTATTTATGATGCACTACACTAGCCCATCCCCAATTCATGCCGCTCTTCTCCATCATACCCAGAGACAACGCGCCGCAAGCGCATCGGATCAAGCGTTACTTTCTTGCAGTTGGAACATCCCTGCTCGTGTTCTATTTCATGGCAGTGGTGCATTTGCATGGCTACTTGGATCTGATCGGCCTGCAATGGTGTGCTGCGGCCATGCTGCTCTTATTTGTGCTGTTCTATGTGCTGCTACGATCCGGGCTGAATCTCCGGTTTGACGACCCCAGCCTCACCAGCGCGCAGATCATCAGCGCGTCATTCGTCACCATGATTGCGGCTTATTACACGAAAAGTGATGCACGCGACGTCCTTCTGCCGGTGATACTGATGTGTTTTTATTTCGGCATCTATCGTCTCGACACCTCACGCATGACCACGCTTGCACTGCTGTGCAGCGCTGGTTACGGCGTCATGCTATGGGCGCTTTACCTGTTCCGCAGAAGCGATCTGGATATGCATATAGAGCCGCTACGCTGGTGGATACTCACCGTAGTGTTGCTCTGGTTTGCGCTCGTCAGCGGCCATATCAGCCGGCTGCGCAAGGAATTGGCAAACAGCAAATCCATCATGGAATCCCTGCTTGAGCGCGACGAACTGACCGGCGTGGGCAATCGTCGTTATCTCACCCATATGCTGGCGCAGGAGAAAAACCGTTTTGACCGAACTGGCGTGCCTTTTTGCGTCGCCATACTCGACCTGGATTTATTCAAGAAAGTGAATGATACCTACGGCCATCCCGCCGGCGACAAAGTGCTTAAAACTTTCTCACTGATCGCGCAGGACGGCTTGCGCAGAGTCGATTACTTCGGCCGTTACGGCGGCGAGGAATTCATGCTGATCATGTCAGACACCACGATGAAGGGCGCGCTGATAAAAGCGGAACGGCCGCGCAGCAACATCGAAAACACACACCACGCCGAGGTCGACCCCGCGCTGATACAAACCGTATCCATCGGCCTTGCCGAGTACCGGCGTAACGAAACCATCGAAGACGTGCAAAAGCGCGCAGACAATGCGCTTTATCGAGCAAAAACCAAGGGACGTAACCGCGTGGAGATCGACAAGTAGCCGCCGGACAATCCGCCGCAAGAAAATTACTTTTTGCGCGCCGGCGTTTTGACCTTGGGTTTGCCCCGCACCGGCACGGCGGCACTTGCAATCTGCGCGGCGTTTTTCAGTTTCCCAAAGTTCCAGCACACCTCGATCAGCTTCTCCGTCTGCACTGGCGGCAAAATGCCTTTGACCAGCGCGCGAAATTTCGCTTCCAAATCCGCATCGCTCATCGGGCGCGCCACACTGCCAATGACGTGCTCGATGTATTTTTTGAGCACACGGCCATCCTTGAGTGTCATCGTGATGTGCATCTGATCTTCGGCGACACCGGCTTGCACCTTGGCCTGCACGCGATCGCGCAGCGCGATCACGCGCGGGTTACGCACGATAGCGTCGCTATAAGCCGCTTCACCGCCCTCGCCGAGCAGAATCGCCGCCGCACAGGAGTGAAAAACGCTGAACTTGCCTTCCAGCCCTGATTTCGGCGTACGCCTACCCGTGAGTTCCAGCACCAGCGGATGCACTTTCAGGTCGATGCGCTCGATATCGTCCAGCTTGAGCTTGTGTTCGTTGCGCAACTGGATGCAGCCGTCAATCGCCGGGTGGATCACCACACCGCACGCGTACGGCTTGTAGCTGTTGGCTGAAATTTCCCAAGTCCTGCCCAATCCGGCGGTAATGGCGTCGGGATCGAATTTCGTAGATAGAATCGCCGCGAAGCCGCGCCGGCCTTCGATGCCCTGCTCGGCGCTGGTGACATTCTTTTTCGCCAACAACGCGGACAACAGCCCATTGCGTGCGGCGATGCCGGGATGCAGCGGCTTGGCCATGCTGCCGAACGTCTCACGGATGCCGCAGGCCTGCGTGGCCGCGGTGCCCAGGGCCCATACCATTTGTTGTTCATTCAGCTTGAGCAAACGCCCCGCCGCCGCTGCCGCGCCGAACACCCCAGCAGTCGCCGTAATGTGCCAGCCGGCATCGTAGTGATGCGGAAAAACCGACAGCCCTATGCGGCACTCCGTCTCCACGCCCAGAATGAACGCATGCAAAAAATCCCGCCCGCTTACCGGCGTGCGCAGCGACTGACGTTCCGCCAGCGCGAGGATGGCTGACAGCACCGGGCCGCTCGGGTGAATCACCGTTTTCATGTGCGTGTCGTCAAAATCAAACGTGTGCGAGGTCGTGCCGTTCATCAGCGCCGCCTGAAAAATATCCACGCGCTCGCGGCGCCCCAGAATCGTGGCGTCGCGCGGGCCGGATAAATCGTACAGCGCCGCCAGCGTACGTTTGACGGTCTGGTGTCTGGATGCCCCGACTGCGCAGGCGACCCAATTCAGCAATGAACGGGCGCCTTCGTGGCGCACGGCTTGGGGCACGTCTGCTGCCTTGTGCGAGACAATAAATTTGGCGAGTGTGCGGGTGACGTCCATGGGCTGCCTTATCAGAGGGAAATTTAATGTAACCTATTGTTTTTAAAATAGTTAGTCCAGAAAGGCCTGTCCCCGGATCGAGTCCGGGGCAGGCTCTGAGCCTGTCGAAACGGATTGTGCCATCGACAGGCCCGGCGCCAGCGCGGCCAGCAACATGAGTAACTTCACCTTACATTCCCTTTGACCCACTGGTCCAGATAGCCCGCGATCTCCAGATTGTTTTTCTCCAGCATCATCATGTGTCCGTTGCCGCGGATGCCGACGTCAGCCAGACGCACAAACGTGTGCTGCACGCCCGCCTGTTTCAAGAACAGCGACGTGCCGTGATCGTATGGCGCGTGATACGAGGCTTCCGCAGTAACGATCAATATCGCGATGCCCTGAAGATTCGGCAGTTGCCGCGCGGGCTCGGCTTGCAGCCAGCAACGCACGAGACCATCGCCGTCGGGCTTGTCCTGCTTTACAAAACGCATGTCTTGCGCGCGCGGCGCCAGGGGCACGAAGTTCAACGCGTTGCGCGTGATGCCCCACGGGCGGGTGATCTTGTCGTCTGCAAAATAATCCGGCGCGCCGGTGAATTTGACCTCGTAGACGGGCGCGCCGTTGGGTTCAATCGCGAGTATCGCTTTCACCAGATGGGGCCGCGCATCGGCAATGGTCCAGCCGAACGGCCCTGCCTGTGAGTGCGTCAACAAAATCGACGGGCCGATTTTATCCAGCAACGCGCGGCCGGCGTCGCGCATCATCTGTTCGCCCGCGCCGATGTCGTTCATGCTCTCGACTTGCGACGCGTAAAACTGATCGAACACGGCATCCCCCGGCGTGCCCGCCCCCGGCCATTGCGTGTGCAATTTCGCCTGCGGCCACAGCTTGGCGCGTTCCGGCGCGGTGAAGCGCTCGGCCACTGACTCAGCCCCGCGCTGCGCTGATTTGCCATACACCTCGCCAAAATAGCCTGAGCGCCCGCAGCCCGGCTGATCGACCACGTACACCGCGTAGCCGTTGGCGACAAAATAATCCGCCCAGCCGCGCCGGCCGTCGGGCGTGCCGAGAAAATTCACCCCCGTTTGTCCGCCGCCGTGCATCATCACCACGGGATACGGCTGCGTTTTCCGGGCAGGAATTTGATACTGCACAAACATCTGCCCCACCATGAGGCGTCCGTCCGCACCGTTGACGCTATTGACGCTATTGACGTAATGCCCGCTCACATGAAAGCAGCCTTGATCGGCAATTTGCAGCGGTTGCTTCGCGTCAAACAACTCAAGAGTCTGGCCCAACGATGTTCTCCTGTTGCATTTGAGAGAGTGCATACTTTGCCATAGAATGTCCGGCAGCAGCAGGCGTGTCGAGTTCAGCATATGGGAAGCGTACAGACCGATCTGATCCGCTCGCATCGTGTTAATGCCGCATCACTCACGCGCTCTGCGTCGTTTCATGATCGTCGATGCACAAGCCCCCATCCGCGCGTTCCGACCTGCGGCGCGGAATAGATCCAAATAGTCATTCATCGTTTTCAAAAGGAGCACGCTTTGTATCAAGACCCCATTAAACACGCCACGCTTGACGACGCTTCAGCGAATCCAGCCGGCGCCCGCCGCTACCCCCGCGTTATCGACGCGCACATGCACTGGTACCCGCAGGAATTCGTCGATCTGATGATCAAGAAAGGCCCCGCCAACGGCGCGACCATGGGCGAAGACGCCAAAGGCAATCCAGTGGTGTTGTCGGTGCCGGACGGCACGCAGACGTCGGTGATGCGCAAAACCATGACCAATCTCGAGGACATCATCAAGGACATGGAAAAGCGCAAGTGCGACACCTACGCGTTGTCGATGACCAATCCGCTGATGTATTGGGCGAAGCCGGACTTCGGGCTGGAACTCGCCGCCGCGCACAACGACGCCTGCGTTGCCGCGCACAATAAATATCCGGACAAGTTTTACGGCTGCATCATTCTGCCGATGCAGGACTTGAAACTCGCCGCGCAGGAATTGGAGCGCATGGCCAAGTTTCCATGCATGCGCGCGGTGTTCATCGCCGAGCACATTCTCGGCAAGAATTTGCACGAGAAGGAATTCTGGCCGATTTACGAGCGCGCCGAAGCCCTCGGCCTACCATTGTTTCTGACCAATCTCTATCCCTCCGGCGCCGAACGCATGAAGGACTTCTTCATGATCAACACGCTCGGCAATCCGCAGGAAGCCGGTTATGCCGCGATGAGCCTGGTGTGCGGCGGCGTGCTCGATGCGTTTCCTAAGCTTGAAGTGTTCCTGCCGCACGCGGGCGGCACCTTCCCGTGGCTGATCGGCCGGTTGGACCTGGCACGCCATGTGAGCAAGGAACTCGCCCACATGACCAAGCCGACGTACGATTACCTGCGACGCTTCCACTACGACCTGATCACACACGACGCGCGCATCATGCGCAACCTGATCGATCTGGTCGGCGTGGATCGTATCGTCACCGGCACCGACTTCCCGCAGGGCATGTCGGTGAAGCAGCCGGTGGATTTTGTGGAATCGATACCCGGTCTCACGCACCGCGAGCGCGAAATGATTCTTTGCGACAATCCGGCGCGGCTGCTGAAGATCGAAGCCACGTTGGCTTCACGTACGGTGTGAGGAGTTAGGCGCGCGACCGCAGCAGTGTTGATGCTACGCCTCACCCCTCACGCCTAACGCCTAACGCCTCACTCTAGTCCAGCTTGATCCCCGACTCTTTCACCAGCCGCGCAAACTTCATTTGTTCGGCTTTGATGAAGCGCGCGAATTCTTCCGGCGTATTCGTCGTCGGCGAAGTACCCTGCGTCGCCAGCACTTGCGGCAGGTCGCTCGACTTGGCGATGCGGTTGATTTCGTCGGCGAGGCGTTTGACGATCGGCGCAGGCGTTCCCGCTGGCGCGAGAAATCCGTTCCACAATTCAATCTGCATGGCGGGTCCGCCCGATTCGCCCATGATGGGCAAATCCGCATAGGACTCCACGCGCTTCGCACCCGTGGTCGCGAGGCCGCGCAACTTGCCCGCACGCACATGCGCGATCACGGTGCCGATGCCGCTGAACGCGATGTTCACCTGCCCCGCGAGTAAATCCACCGTCGCGGGCGCGGCGCCCTTGTAGGGAATGTGTATCAGATTCACGCCGGCGGCTTTGCCGAACATGAAACCGGCGAGATGCTGAATACTGCCGCTGCCGAGCGACGCGTACGTGATGGTACCCGGCTTCGCTTTGGCGACGTTGACCAGCTCCGGCACGCTGCGCGCAGCCACGGACGGATGCACCACCAGCACCAGCGGGTTAAGCGTGCAGATCGAAATCGGCGCAAACCCTTTCTCGGCATCGTACGGCAGCTTCGTATACATATACGGATTGATGCTGATGGTGGAGATATTGGTTTGAATGATGGTGTAACCATCGGGTGCGGCTTTCGCGGTGGCTTCCATCGCGATAATGCCCGCCGCGCCGCCGCGATTGTCGACCACCACTTGCTGGCCCAGCGCATCACCCAGACGCGACGCGTACGAGCGCGCGACAAAATCCGCGCCACCGCCCGGCGGCACCGGCACGATCATGCGAATGGGCTTGCTGGGATATGGCTGCGCCTGAACAGAGTGGCAAAAAAATATCAATAAAAACCAATACTTATATATTTTCATGGCGCTACTCCGGCTGTATGCCTGCCTTGCGCACTACCTCCGCCCACTTGGTGATTTCTTTTTAAACGTAGGCGCCGAATTCTTCCGGCGAGCCGACTATCGCATCGGTCGATTGCGTCGCGAGTTTTTCTCTCACGTCCGCCGCCTGCATCGCCTGATTGATTTCGTGATTGAGCTTGCTGACGATGGCGCGCGGCGTGCCTGCCGGCGCGAACACGCCGTACCAGGTGGTGACATCAAGATTGGGCATGCCCGCCTCCGCCGCCGTGGGCACATCGGGCAGGGTTGATGAGCGCTGCGGCGCGATCACCGCCAGGCCACGCAGGCGACCGGTTTTGATATGCGGCGCGGGTGCGGGAATGCCGATAAACAGCGCATGCACTTGCCCGCTGATGACATCGTTCATCGCAAGACTGGAACCTTTGTACGCCACATGCACCAGATTCACACCCGCCTGCAACTTGAACAACTCCGCCGCCAGATGCAGCGACGTGCCGACGCCGCTCGATGCATAATTCAATCCACCGGGTTTGGACTTTGCCAGCGCAATGAAGTCCTTCAACGTCGCGACGGGCAAACTGCCCGGCGTGACAATCACCATCGGCACTGCAGCCACGCGCGCGATGGGCGCAAAATCTTTCACCGTGTCGTAGCCAAGTTTTTTGTAGAGGCTGGGACTGATGGTGATATTGGGCGCCACCAGCAACAGTGTGTAACCATCGGGCGCGGCGCGCGCGGCAAGTTCAATGCCGAGATTGCCCGCCGCACCGGGGCGATTGTCGATGATGACCTGCTGCCCCATCGATTGCGTGAGCTTTTGCCCGATAAGACGCGAGATGAATTCGGTTGCGCCGCCAGGCGGAAAGCCGACGATGAAGCGGATGGGTTTGGAGGGATAGGTCTGTGCGAACGCTGGCATGGAGGCTGTTACTGCTAATGCAGTAACTATCGCGAGTAGCCAGTGATTATTTTTATTCAACATCGCACTCCCTGGAAAGAAAGGCTACAACCACCAACCCCGTCGTTCGCGCGCAGGCGGGAACCCATAACACACGTGCTACTTGAGACGGATTATGGCATCCCGCCTGCGCGGGAATGACCGTATCGGAAAATCACGGTATCGGATACGGCACCGCCCGCCCCGCAAAATGCGCTTCTAGATTCGCCAGCACCTTGCGGCCGCGTTCGACGCGAACCTCCATAGTGCTGGAGCCTACGTGCGGCGCCATCACCACGTTGTCCATCTCCAGCAACGCCGCAGGTACTCGAGGCTCGTCCCAGAACACATCCAGCGCCGCGCCCGCGAGGCGTTTTTCCTGCAACGCCGTGATCAGCGCCGCTTGATTCACCACCGGGCCGCGCGCCACGTTGACGAGAAATCCCTCCGGCCCCAGCGCGGCGATCACATTCGCATCGACGAGATCGCGCGTTTGCTGCGTCAGCGGACAGCACACCACCAGCACATCCACCTCGCGCGCCATCGCCGTCAAATCGGCATGGTACGGTAGCGGCGACTCTTTTTTATTCGGCCCGTGATAACAAACCGCCATATCGAACGCCTGCGCACGCTTGGCCACGCCCTGCCCTATTCGGCCAAAGCCGACGATGCCACAGCGCTTGCTACGCACCTCATTGCCGGGGCGCGCGAGTTCTTTTTTCCAGCGGCCGGCGCGGATAAAACGGTCGCCTGCGGCAATGCGCCGCATCACGTCGATCATCAGTCCCAGCGCGAGATCGGCCACGGATTCAGTGATGGTGTCGGGCGTGCGCGTACAGACGATGTTGCGCGTGCGCGCCGCCGTCAGATCCAGTGTGTTACGCGGTGAGCCGAAGCTGGCGATGATTTCGAGTTTGGGTAAGGCCTGCATCGTCGCCGCGTCGCAGCCGGCCAGCCCGGTAGTCACCAGGCCCCGCATGCGCGGCGCGAGCGCTTTCAGGGTTGCATCGCGGTCTTCCGCCAGCCACAACTTATGCACGGTGTAGGCGGATTCCAGCGCCGTCAGGGTGGGCTGGAAAATCTTGTGTAACACCAGTAGCTCTGGCTTGGCGCTGGTTGTCATGCGTTTATTCTCCGCGAATGCCCGCTTCCTTGATGACTTTCCCGAAGCGCGTCGCTTCGCTCTTGATGAACTGGCCGAACTGCTCTGGCGTGCTGGTCATCGGCTCGACACCTGCCGTGGTGAAGCGTTCGCGGGTATCGGGCGCGTTCACGGCTTTGACGATTTCACTGTTAAGCCGATTAATCAGCGCGGCGGGTGTGCCGGTGGGCGTGAGGATGCCGTACCACACCAGCACTTCGGCGTTCTTCAAACCCTGCTCCGCTGTCGTCGGCACCTCGGGGAGAAGCGCCAGGCGCTTCTCCGCCAGCACCGCGAGCGCGCGCACTTTACCGCCTCTGATTTGCCCGATAGCCGATGGCGCACCCATGATCAGCATGTCCACCTGGCCGCTCACCATGCCGATCAGCGCAAGACCCGAGCCTTTGTACGGCACATGCACAATGTTGAGTTTTTCCAGATTTTTCAGCAGCTCCGGTGCGAGATGCGTGGTGGTGCCGATGCCGCCGGACCCATAGTTGAGTTTGCCGGGACTGGCGCGCGCGACACGTATGAGATCTTGCAAATTTTTCGCCGGCACCGACGGATGCACCAGCAGTACGTTCAACACCGCCCCCACCAGTGAAATCGGCGCGAGGTCTTTATACGGATCGTAATTGAGTTTGGTGTAGAGATGCGGGCTCAACGAGATCACCGGCGAGCTCAACACAATGGTGTAGCCATCCTGCGGCGCTTTTGCCGCGAGTTCCAGGCCAATATTGCCACTGGCGCCGGGACGGTTGTCGCTGGCCACCTGCTGCCCCATTTGCTCACCCATTTTTTGCGCCAGCAGGCGCCCCACCAGATCGGTCGGGCCGCCGGGCGGGAACGGCAGAATCATGCGCACGGGTTTGGTGGGGTAATTCTGTGCGCACACGGTGTTCAATCCAACCGCCACCAACAGCATCGCGCCGGACAGACGAATCAATTGCCGCATCATTTCACGCTCCTCAAATAATCGCGCCGGGACATGCCCGGCGCTTTTTAAATCACATTCCGCAACCGCTGATCCTGATTGTAAGTAAGGATCGCGGGCTGCGCGCTTACTTCAATCGCTTCAGTATTTTAATACGCTGCACGGTGTCGCCCGCCAGATGCGTCCACACCATCGCATCGCGCACCAGCTTGTCGGCGCGTGAATTCATCATGCAGCCTTCCACGCCATGCACCTGCATGTTAAGACGCGTCACGCGCTGAATGATATCGGTGGAGTAGTTCATCACAAACCCGGCATTGGCGGAATGTTCACCCGCATCGTGCTGCCAAGCGGTACGCAGCACAAAGGAGCGCAGCGCTTCGGTAAGCATGTGCATTTCGTGTATGCGCAACGCTACCAGTTGATGTTCGATCAAGTATTTGCCGGCGCGTTTCGCGCTGCGCGCATACGCCATGCCCATTTCCACCGCGTCATCGCACACGCCCAGCGCATTGGCGGCCAGTTCCAGATCACCAAAAATATCGCCGCCGGTGGTGTCGCCCTTGCCCGCTTTGACGGAGCCCGTGCCCACCGCGCCGACGATGTTCTCCGGCGGTAAGCGGCAATTCTCGAATATGAGTTCGGCGTTCTGATAGAAACGCCAGCCGCGCTTGTTGAACACCTTGCCGATGCGAAAGCCCGGCGTGCCCTTGGGCACCATGAACAGGGTGCCACCCAGTTTGATGTTCACATCCGGATTGCTGCGCGTATCGACAAAAAACAATGAGCCCACACTGCCGTTGGCGATAAAACACTTTTCACCGTTCAACACCCAGTCCCTGCCGTCCTGCGTCGCGCGCACGCGGTAACCGGATTTGGGATCATCTTCCGGCGGCATGCGGTTATCCGACCCGGCGTTGGGCTCGGTAATGCCGCGGCCCATCACATAACGGTGATCGGCGAGAAACGGTTTGAGGAAGCGATTTTTCTGGTCATCGGTGCAGGCCATCGACATCAGGTGGCTCCACTTCCAGTTTTGGCTAAACGCCTTGGACATGGCGCTGTCGCCTTTAGCGAGCTCGGCCATCACAATCGCCTGCGAGACGAAATCCGCGCCCGGCCCGCCCCATTCCTTGGACACCGCCAGCGTGCGGAAACCGAGCTTGGAACCGGCTTCTATGATGTCCCAATCCCACGGCTCAAAGCCGCCTTCGATCTGATCGCGCGCGACCGATGCGGGACGCAATACTTCGGCGGCAAATTTGCGCGCCTCCGACTGCCAGTGACGTTGTTCTTCGTTTAGTGAAAAATCCATTTTCTTTCCCCGCTGATTATCGCCCCCTCGCCCCGCTTGCGGGGAGAGGGTTAGGGTGAGGGACTGTGTGGAAGCAAACAGGTGCCTCCCCTACCCTCACCCTAACCCTCTCCCGCCCCAAGGCGGGAGAGGGAATAGGTTTGCTTACTTGATGTGCTTTACGCCGCCTTGCGCTGAAACCCCGCCACCGATTCCGCGATCTGCAGCTTGGCCGCGCCATCCGTTTCTTCTGAGTGCGCAATGATAAAGCCATCGTTGACGTATTTCTGCAGCGGCATGTCACGCATTACGCCCATCGCGCCGAAGCACTCGGCGGCGAGCAGTGTGACTTCATGCACGGCTTCGGCTGAAGCTACCCGCGCGATCACGTGCAGCGGCAATTGCGACACGCTGCGGTCGGCGATGGCTTCCGGATGGTCGAGCGACCACGCGGCTTTCCACACCATGTTGCGCGACAGTTCGAGCTTGATCGTGCAATCGGCGATCTTGGTGCCGATGGCCTGATGCTCCATGATGTTACGTCCGCCTTGGCGGCGCATTTTGGAATAATCCACGGCTGCGTCGTAACTCGCGCGGCCCACGCCAATCGCAATCGCCGCTGACACCACGCTATTGCGCGCCAACAGTTTGCCGTCGGCGAACGGGCATGCGCCTTCCTTGCCCAGCAGATTGGCAGCCGGCACTTTGCAATCTTTCAGTTCAATCGCCGCGGCGGTGCCATGATGCCAACGCGTCATGGTGTTGTTAGGGCCGCCGAACGCTTTGATGGTGTCTTGCACTTTGAAACCGGCGGTATCGCGCGGAATCAAAAAGGTGGACAGGCCATTCATGCCGGTTTTTTTGCTGTCGGTACGTACCTGCACGGCGAACAGTTTCGCCAGCGGCGCATTGGATACGGCCTCGATGCGGCCATTGATCACCCAATCATTGCCCTGTTTCACCGCGCCCGGCGCGACAACCTCTTCGTCGTACGCATCACGATGGTAGGTCCAGCCGATGCCTGCCTCTGCTGTCGTGCCTGCAAATGCGAGATGGTAGTTGTCGTCTTCGACAAACGCTTTCACGTATTTGGCTTTTTGTTCAGCCGTCATCAGTGTGTCGAACAGCGTACGGCCCAGCGCCGCTGTGGCGCCGAGGATGGTGGCCACATCAACTTCACCGGCAGCAAGTTCTTCGAGCACGATGCAGGTCGTGAGATTGTCTGCACCCGCGCCACCCGCCTCTTCCGACAGGGCGAGCGTACGGATACCCAATTGCGCGGCGCTGTTCAGCAAGTTCGTCATCACCGGTTTTTCAAAAGGCTGCAGGCGATCCGGATGTATCGCAGCCGCTTTCATTTCGCGTTGGGCAAAATCGCGCAGCGTATCGCGCATCTCAAGCTGCTCAGGGGTCAGCGTCAGGTCGAACATAAGTATTTGTTTCCTATGAATAATTCAGAATAATTCAATGACGGAGCAAGGTGGAATAGCCCGCACAAATGAAGGCGAGACTATAGCGGGAACCGCGCTTGGTGGAAAGCGCGGTTGCCAGCATATGAACACGCTATCAGTAATGCGATTTGAAGCTGATCGCGTCGCGGTATTTGATATCTTCAAGGTCGATGTAGGAACGCTTGGTCGCCTTGTCCACCGTGTACTGCATCTTGCGATTGGTTTCATTGCAGGCGCGGATGTCGATCAGCTCCAGCGCTTCTTTCACCTCCCACTCATGCGCCCCCGCGATGCCCGCCGGCGCGTAGATGATGGAGCCGGCTTCGACTTCATATTCCTTGCCGTTTAAATCGCGCACGGTGGCATGGCCGGAAATCACGTAATACGTGGCCTCGATCGGATGCCAGTGCAGTTGCTCATAGGTGCCGGGCTTGTAGCTCGCACGGCCAAGACGCACGCGGTCGGTCATGAACACTTCGGGCCAGCCGATCAGCCGCGTGTAGGTTTGACCATCGGTCACACCGCGCGAGCCTTTGTAATCTTTTTCGTTGATGACTCTTAGGGTGGATGTCACTTCCATGGTGGGTGCCTCTTGAAATGTTGGATAGGGTATTGACGATACCCCACCCCCATCCCAGCCTTCCCCCTGAAGGGGAAGGAGCTACTGTCCCCTCCCCTTCAGGGGCAAGGGAACACTTGCAGCGAAGCAGAGGGCTAGGGTGGCGGTGGGGTGCAACCAGCGTAATTTTACTCGCCCGTAAACTTAGGCTTGCGCTTCTCACGCCACGCCTTGTGCGCTTCGTCCTTGTCCTTCGACAATTCCAGCACGAGAAAGCGATACGCATCTGTGAGCGACGAATCCTGGATGTTCGGAATATCCAGACCACGGATCAGCGACTCTTTCATCAGGCTCACCGCCAGGGGCGGCAGGCCGGCGATGTGCTCGGCGATCTCCTGCGTTTTGGCCGCGAGTTCCGCGTGCGGCACCAGCCATTGCGCGATGCCGTGTTGAAACGCCTCCTCGGCCTTCAGCGGAAAACCCATCGCAAGCTTCATGCCCATGCCCTTGCCCGCGTAGCGCGCCACGCGCGTGCCGCCGCCGTAGTTGGGAATAATCCCCAGCGCCACCTGCGGCAAACGCCACTCGGATTTATCGGAGGCCACGATCAAATCGCACGCCAAACTGACAATCGCACCGACGCCAATGGCGTAGCCGTTCACCGAGGCGATCACCGGCTTCGGGAAATCGCCGATGAAGTTCGCGGCAAATCGCCGCGGCCGGCGGATCTTTTTCACGAACGCTTTCGCGCCGCCGGTGGTGTGCGCATTCTCTTTCTTGAGATTCGCCCCCGCCGAAAACGCGCCGCCGGATTCATCACCCGTCAAAATCACCACGCGCACATCGTCGTCGTCCGTGGCTTTGTCGAGCTCGCGCACGATGCCTTCGTTGTAGTCTTCATCCCACGCGTTGCGTGTGCCGGGGCGGCTCAGCGTTAGCGTGAGGATGTGGTTTTTCTTTTCTGCCAGTAGCGGCATAGCATTGCTCCCAATGTGTTGACCTCATTCAAGGTATTTCACGTAACCCATCTTGTTGGATCGTAATGATTGTTTCAATCCGCCCGCATCCCCACGGCCTGTATCACTTTCTTGTTCTGCTCCAGTTCGCGCTGAATCATTTTCGCGAATTCCTGCGGCGTGTTGCCGATGGCATCGGTGCCGGACGCGGCAAACTTTTCACGCGTTTCCGGCAAGCGCAGCACCATGCGGATTTGCGCTTGCAGGTAATCCACCATCGGTGCGGGCAGATTCTTCGGCCCCAGCAATCCCTGCCACGGCGCGGTTTCAAAATCTTTCACGCCCGCCTCTGCGAGCGTGGGCACGTCGGGCAGATACGGCACGCGCTCCTTACCGGAGGTGCCGAGAATTCTCACTCGTCCGGATTTTATGAATGCCATCACGGTAGGCGGCGTGGTGAATATGAGTTGCACCTCGCCGCCGAGCAGCGCCGTCAATGCGGGCGCGCCGCCCTTGAACGGTATGGAAACCATTTGGGTGTTGGTGAGCATCTTGAACAACTCAGCCGCCAGCGCCCCGGAACTGCTGGGTGTCGCAAGCGCCACGTTGAGCGAGCCGGGCTTGGCGCGCGCCAGCGCAATCAATTCCTGCGTGGTGTTGGCGGGCACGCTAGCGTTGATCGCCAGCAACAAGGGCTGCTGACCCGCCAGCGTGATCGGCGTGAAATCCTGGTACACATCGTACGGCACCTTGCGATAAATAAACGGCACGATCGTGTGCGCGGCATAGGTGAACAGCAGCGTGTAACCATCCGGTTGGGCGCGCGCGACGATCTCGTTGCCGAGCACGCCGCCCGCGCCGGGACGGTTATCCACCACAAACAGTTGTCCTACGACCTCGCTCAGTTTGTTGACGGTGAGGCGCGCGATGATGTCGGTACCGCCGCCGGCTGCCACGGGGACTACTACACGCACGGGACGTTCCGGGTAGCGCGTCGCGGCCTTGCTCGCCGGTTGCGCGTGCGCATTCGTCACCACAAAAAGTGATGACAAAATACTGTTTAAAAACATATACTTAAACTTACCTATCGCAAGGGCCATGTCTTCAATTGCCAAAAAACGTCGTCTACCGTCGTTCCCGCGCAGGCGGGAACCCATCACACACTCGCTCCCCCAAGCACCGCATGGATTCCCGCCTGCGCGGGAATGACGGGCATAGAGATTGCGAATGTGCACAGGGCTACGCTGATTGCGGCACCGTTGCCCGCACAATCAACGCATCCAGCACCCGCGCGCCCGCGCCCTGCTCATAAACCATCAGCGGATTGATATCCATTTCCGCAATATCATTTTTGAAATCCGCGGCAAACCACGACAACCGCACAATCGCATCGACCACCGCATCGCGATCACGCACCGTCATGCCGCGCACGCCCGCGAGCAATTTCACACCGCGCAGCTCATCGAGCATTTCACCGGCCTGCGCGGACGTGACGGGTGCGACGCGGTAAGAAACATCTTTCAACACTTCGACAAAAATGCCGCCGAGTCCGACAACGACGATGGGGCCGAAGACAGGATCACGGATCACGCCCAGCATCATCTCCACGCCGGGCCGCGCCATTTCCTGCACCAGCACGCCATTAATTTTGGCTTGTGGCGCGTACTGCTTTGCTGACTTAACAATGGCCTCAAACGCTTCGGTGATCGCCGTCGCGCCCTCAACGCCCAGACGTATGCCACCTGCTTCCGTCTTGTGTGCGATGTCGGGCGAATCGATTTTGAGCGCCACCTTGCCGCCGATTTTCGCCGCGAGGCTGACCGCTTCCGCCGCGTTTTTCGCCAGGGACTCCTGTGTCACCGGCAGGCCATAGCACGCCAGTATGTGCTTGGCTTCGCGCTCGGTGATTTTTTCGCCCGCTGCGTCAAAGCGGGTTTGCGCCAGCGTCTGGTCGATGCCGCCTGGCCGCACCGGCGTCAACGCCCCTGATTTTCGCGCCGCCACGTGTTGGCCGAAATCATAAGCCGCGCGTATCGCCCGCGTGCAGGGTGTGGCATCGCGATACACCACCACGCCGGCGCTGATTAAATCTCTCGCGCGGTAATCCTTTTCGTCCACGCAACCGCCCACCCACAGCATCGCGGTCTGCTTGCCGCACTGGTTCATGATCTCCACGGTTTGCAGCAGATTCTTTTTCGTCGGCGACGGCACGATCGGAATCATCACATCCACGCCGGGGTCGGCGGCAATCGTGGTCAGCGCCTTGCGATAGAAATCCTGATCGCCGGTGGCGGCGGACGTAAGGTCGGTCGGGTTGCCCACTTTCCCGTAGCCGGGCATCAGCTTGCCCAGCGCCTCCTGCGTTTGCGGCGTAAACGCATTCCATTGCAAATCAAAAATCGCGCCCGCATCGGCAAGATTCACGATGTTGCCGCCGGTGGGCGCCACCGCCGCGAGGCCGCGCGCCTTGGGCCATTTACGATGGCGAAGAAACACCGCCGTTTCGTATAGCTCGTTACACTCGTTGACCTGTATCAGACCGTATTGACGGCATACCGCCTTGATGATGTCGTTGTCGCCGGCAATGGCGCCGGTGTGCGAGGCGGCTGCGCGGCTGCCCGCTTCGGTGGAGCCAATTTTGAGTATCACCAACGGCTTTTCGAGCTCGGCGGCTTCGGCGGCAAGCTCGCGGAATTTTTCACCGCTCTTGATGCCTTCGATTGCGAGCAACACCACGTTGGTGGTGTCCGAACGCAGCATAAAACGGGCGAAATCCAGTGTGTCGATGTCAGCCTCGTTGCCGCAACTGGCTTCGTAGCTGACGCCCAGCCCATGCTCCATCGCGCGCCACATCACGTTGATCTGCCCCAGCCCGCCGCTGTGGCTCACCACGCCAATGTCGCCGGCCTTTGCATGCGCACCTCGGATTGCCGCAGTGGAGGTCATCGCAAAACGATCGATAAAATTCACGATGCCGTTGCAGTTGGGCCCCATGAAGCGGATGCCCTTGGCTTTGCCGAATTCGATCAGGCGCCTCTGGCGCGCGCGCCCTTCTTCGGTACCCGATTCGGCAAAGCCGCCGCTGAACACCGTGGCAAAGCGCACGCCGATGGCGGCGCAATCTTCCAGTACGTCGAACACGCGCTCGCTCGACACCACAATGCCGACATGATCCGGCGTCTCCGGCAAATCCTTGATGCCGGGATAACACTTCAGTCCGTTGATTTCTTTTAGCCGAGGATTCACCGGGTAAATCTTTCCGGGAAATCCAAAGCCGGTCATCTGCTGAAACACGCGTCCGCCAAACGAAGTGGGATGATCGGTTGCGCCTACCAGGGCGACGCTGCGCGGTGCCATCAGCGGGGAAATATCAGGAATATTCTTCAAAGGCATGGGTGCATTCATTGTCGTTTACATCCGCAACTGATCGGCAAATCCGCTTGCGGAGCCAACCAATGTTTTAACACCATGCTGATTCTCGCACCAGCATTCGACGGTGACGCGCGGGCGCCCGCCGTCGTTTTCCTTGCTCTTGATGACGGCACGCGCCGTCAGCGTATCACCAACGATCACCGGTTTGATAAACGAAGCGGAAATCTTGCCGCCTTTGATAAAGCCGGTACCGAGCCACGTCACCATCATCTGCGAAACGTAGGCGGTGGACATCAAGGCTTGTGCCAGTGGAGCGGGAAAGCCCTTGGCTTTTGCCCATTCCACATCGGTGTGTATGGATTTAGGGCGCACGCCGGAATAACAATCAATCTGGCGTTGCGTAATGGTTTTCTTCAAGGTCGGTAATTCGCTGCCCACCTCGAATGTGCTAGCGCTTGCGGGCATCTTCATGCACTCCTGATTTCGGGAACAGCATTTGCGTAAACTGGCCGCGCACCAGCACCGTCCCGGTTTCTTCGTCGCGCGTGGCGAATTCGGTCACCATGTAGTGGCGACCGCGCTTCTCATACTTGTCGATCAACTTGCCACGCGTGCGCACGCGCATGCCCACGCGTATCGGCTCGACAAATTCGTACTGCATCTTGGCATGCAGGCCCGCGGGCACGATGTATTTGCCGTGACGCATAAACAGCGCCTGATTGCCCATTAACACCGGGTGCGCAATGGTTCCTTCAAGGGGTGAATCCTCGAAATACCACGGATCATGATCGTCCACCGCGAACGCGAAGGTTTCGACATCCTCGGGCTTGATGAGGAAATCATCGGACATGAATTCCTCGCCCACGGTCACGGCCTCATACGAAATCGTCTTAAATTCAACCACTGACATGCTCCTTAATCATTCGCGATCAGTTGCAAAGTTTTTTGATCACGTCCACGACATCCGCCACCTCTTCGAGATGCCACAGCGTATCGAGCACATCGTCACGCTGCATGGGCGTCAATCGCGCCGCCGTCATCTGGTGAAATTTCTCGACCACCTGGGCATCGCTCAGCGGATTCTTGAAATGCCCCATGGGGTAGATGACTTCCTTCACGTGCGTGGCGCCGCTCCTTGTGCGTATCGTCACGCGCCCCGGCGCGCCTTCCGGGTAGTGCGCATCGAGGCGCGCGTCGCCCTGCACCGTCACCTTGGCCATCAGGCGATTGAGATCACGATCCGCGAGACGTTCGGCGGTAAACGAGGCGTCGGTCACGGCACCGTCGCGCAGCGCGGATGCCACCACGTACGGCATGCTGTGATCGGCGGTCTCGCGCGTGGCGGGCGCCCAGCGCGAGGGTTCGTTACCCATCATCATCACGGCGGCGGTATAGGTATCGACGCGAATCGCTTCGATGTCATCCAGGGCCACCTGGTCGCGCAAGGCCAGCGCGGCAAACACCGAGGCCTGCCCGTGATAACAAATCGGCAGGCACTTCATGTGGGTTTCAGCGATCAGGTGATTCTTTTCCGGCAGCGGCCATTCGTGATGGCCGATCACCTGCCACAATCCGCCGTCGCCCTCGAACACCGCGGACGGCCCGGTAAAGCCATCGTTGGCGAGCATCGCGGCAAACACCGCGTTGCGCGACGCGTTCGCGCCGGCGCAGCCTTTCCAGTTCGACAAATTGCCGCGCCGGCTTTGTGCCAGCGCCATATTGGGCGCGAGTGCGAGCGACACCGCGTTGGCCATCTTGTCGTGCGATAACCGTAGCAGCTTGCCCGCGCCGAGCACGCAGCCCAGCACGCTGTACACCGGCTGATCCCAGCCCTTGGCGTTGACGTCAATTGCATCGCAAAAGCTGCAATACACATCGTACGCGAGCGTGATGGCGTTGATCAACGCCTTGCCATCGGCGCGCGCGCTCTCCGCCACCGCAATGATACCGGCGTTCATATCGCTGGGATGACCTCGGCTTTTGCCTAAATACGTGTCACTGATATCCAGCAGCCGCGTCATCACGCCGTTGGCAAACGCGGCCGCTTCGGGCGTGGTTTTGATGGCGCCGCCCCACACGCTTGCCGGCGCATCGGTGCGGCTGCGCGCCGCCACCGCGTGCGCCATCGCGCTGGTCGGGTTGTCGTAAGCGCCGAGCGCGCTGGCGAAGGTGTCGATCACACGCCGCTTGCACTCATGCACCACGTGGGCGGGCAGCGCGTCGTACGACGCCGCTGCCGCGAACGTCACCAGGCGCTCTGTCGTTACATCGTAACCTATTGTTTTTATTTCACTATTTGACATCTCTTACATCACTCCGGTTTGATGCCCGCGATCTTGATTACGCGAGCCCACTTTACCAATTCGCTTTTTACGAGGTTGCCCAGTTCAGCGGGCGTGCCGGTATCTCCATCCAATCCCTGTGCATCCATTACCGATTTCGCTTCGGCTTGCGCGATATTTTTGCGTGTCAGTTCATTCAAGCGCGTGACGATTCCTGAAGGCGTACCCGCCGGCGCAAACAGCGCGTTCCAAGCCGTTACCTCGTAACCTTTCAGCCCCGACTCATCCACCGTCGGCGTATCAGGCAGCACCGGCGCGCGTTTGGCGCCGGTGACACCCAACGCAATCAACTTGCCGGATTTCACATGCGGCACCACGCTGGTGCTGCCGAAGGTCAACGCCACCTGCCCGCCGAGTATGTCCGGCATCACCTGCCCCGTGCCCTTGTAGGGAATATGCGTCAGCTTCACGCCCGCCATGTGCCCGAACAACTCACCGGCAAGATGCGTGCCGCTGCCCACGCCCACCGAGGCATAGTTGATTTGTCCGGGCCGCGCCTTCGCCAACGCGATCAAATCTTTCACCGAGCGCGCCGTCAACGACGGATGCGCCACCACGAAAAACATGTACGACGACACTTTCGATACCGGCTCGAAATCCTTCACCGGATCGTACGGCACTTTGCGTTGAAGGCTGGGATTCACGGTGATACTGCTTTGAACTATCAGCAAGGTGTAACCATCGGCAGGTGACTTCGCCACCAGTTCAACGCCGATGGTACCGCCCGCGCCGGGCCGGTTCTCCACAATGAACTGCTGACCCAGATCACCGGTCAGCGATTTCGCCAGCAAGCGCGCCACCAGATCGAGTGATCCGCCGGGGCTGAACGGATTGATGATGCGCACGGGTTTAACCGGATAGGTTTGTGCGTGCGCCGTTATGCACACAACGGCGCACACACTTGCGCACGCGCTTACAAAGGCAAAGCACAAGTATCGCCCAGCGCTAAACATGAACAACCTGCCCGATGATATACACGCGCGCATTACATCACGCGCCGCCCCGCTTTGCCACAATCCGCCACGCAATATGAACTGCGATAAGGCGAAAATCTATGCGAAAATCAGACCCGTTTGCAGTATGCAAATACGAGGTAAAGGCCTTTTTACCCATGCTTAAAATCATTCTATTGGGTGCATTGTGGTGTGCCGCGCTCCCCTGCCACGGCCAGCAAGCCATCGAGATCAGAAATTTTACTGCCGCACAAAAAGCCGAATGGCAGCGGTTCATGCAGACCTGGACGGGCAACGGCAATGGTACTTGCATGCCTATAATGCACGAGCAAATCAGCGCGGGACAATGTACCCGGTTTGATTTTACCGCCGACGTGACCATCGGCAAAAACGGCAACATCAGCAAGGTGAACGTGTTGAAGAGTCAAATCGTTTGTCAGGACAAAGCGGCACAAAAAGAGTTGCTGCAATGCTTTACGCAAGCGCTGCGAGACGACATGGGTGGGCGGTATTTTTACAAGCTCAGTAACCGGGTTGTGCGTAACGCCGCGCTATAACATTCGCTTAATGACCAATAGTAACCAATAATAATCAATAGCCAACTCATAACGCCATGGACAGCACAACAACCAAGCTGGTCGAATTTGCGACCCACCTGCGTTACGACGATTTAAGCGCCAAGGCCATTGAAGCGGCCAAGGCGCGCATTATCAGCACCCTCGCCGTGAGTCTTGCCGCATTCGATCTGGAACCGGTGCGCATACTGCGCCGGCTCGCGCAACCGGTTGCGATGGGGCTGTCCGCGCGCATCGTCGGCTCGCTCACTCCTACCACGCCCGACATGGCAGCGTTCGTCAACTCAGCCATGGTGCGCTCGCTCGATATGAGTGACAGCTATGTCATGTCGGCGGTGAGCCATCCCGCGGATGCGCTGCCCGCGATACTGGCCGTAGCTGAAGCCGAGGCGCTCAGCGGGAAAGAATTGCTGCTTGCGATGGCCATCATTTACGAAGTGCAATGCCGCTTTGTTGAAGTGGTACCCTACAACCATCACGGCTGGGATCAAACGCCGGTGGTCGCGTTGGGCGCGGCGTTGGGCTGTGCGCGGCTGATGAACTTACCGCCGGACAAAATGGCACACGCGATTTCATTGGCGGTGGTACCCAACATCGCGCTGAATCAAACCCGCACCGGCACGCTGTCGATGTGGAAAGGCATGGCGGGCCCGCAAGGCGCGCGCGCCGGCGTCAACGCGGCGTACATGGCACGCGAAGGCATGACCGGCCCCGACGGCGTGTTCGAAGGCAAGTACGGCTTCTGGAATCAACTGATGGGCGGCAAGACGTTTGCGGTGCCGATACCGTCAACCTTTGAAAATCACACCTACGCCGTGCAGCAAACGATGATTAAATCGTTTCCCACGCGCTTTAACTGCCAGGTGCCGGTGTTCACCGCACAAAAGCTGCGCACGATGGTCAAGCTCGATGACATTCAATCATTAAAAATAGAATCCATACGCCAGGCCTTCGCGCGCTGGATGGATCTGCCGGAAATCTGGAAACCCGAAACACGTGAAACGGCCGATCACTCCCTGCCCTGCACCGTGGCGATGGCGATGATCGACGGCACCATCACGCCGAAAATGATGGACACGGGCCGCTTCAAAGACAGCGACGTGCTGGCGCTGATGGGCAAATGCAAACTCGAAATGCCTGACGAGTTCGCCGACCTTGCGCCGGAGACGCGCTGCTGCCGCATTACCGCCACATTAAAAAATGGCAAGACCTTGGTTGCGGAACATCGCCGTAGCCTGGCGGACGATGTAGCCGATACGGGATGGAAACAGGCGCTGGAAAAATTTGCCGGCCTGACGACAGACCTGCTGCCCGCCGCCGCGCGGGAACACTTGATTGCGCTGGTTGCGCAACTGGAAACGCAGGCGTCCGTAGCGCCGTTACTGCAGACGACACGCCTGGCCGCAACCCACCCCTGATGCGCAGTAGAGCACACCATAAAAAAAGGGCCGCGAACAAGCGGCCCTTTTTTACGTGTTTACGAAAACGACACGTCGATCAGGCGACCACCACCATATCGAAATCCCCTTTGCTGGTGCCGCAATCCGGGCAGATCCAGTCTTCGGGTACATCTTCCCAGCGCGTGCCGGCGGCGATGCCATCGTGCGGCATGCCTTGCGCTTCGTCATACGAGAACGAGCACAGCAGGCATTGCCAGACGCGCAATTCTTTGGACTTTGATGCTTCCGGCACGATCGCCTTGGCGGATTCCAGACGCGGGAAATTCAGCACCAGCGCTTCCACGCCTTCGGGGCCGGCGACGATGGGGAAGTAACCTTCGTCGGGCTTGGTGAAGCCAATGGAAATCGCTTTGTATTCCTTGCCCTGATAATTCAGGCTGCCCTTGGTGACGATAATGTATTGGCCGTTACCCTTGGATGCGTCGGGGCCAGCGGTCTGCACGCCGGGGGCGAGTTTCAGCGAGTACGCGGCGAGGCCGCGCTCATCCTTGATTTGGCTGAACGCATGCACGTTGACGGGCGCCGTGCCATCGAAGTTCGGTGCTTCGGTGACTTGCCACGGTTTGCGATTCGGCACCGATACCAGTTTTTCTTTTGCGGCGGGAATGTATTGCGCGCCCGGATCCCAATGGGCGCGCAGCGTTAAGAATCCCACGCCGCGGGCATCGCCCGTGAGCGGGCCGTAGGGCGTATGCGCGCGTGAAAAATGCACCGCGTTGAGCGACAGCGGATGTTTGCCGATGACGCCGCCACCGCTGACGATGACCTGAAACTGATCGACTTCATGAAAGTGAGGGTGGATCACGCGATGCGGTGTGCCTTCGGCGAGAAACGCCACCGGATGATCGACCACGCCTTGAGGCGGCGTGATAAATCCGGTGCGCCACGCTGTGCCGCCACCGGGAATTTCACGTGATTTCTTTTCCGCTTTAACGTCGTCGTAGGATGCGATTTGTGGCATTTAAAATTCTCCGTTAGCAATGCAATTGACGGATTCTACTCGCGACTGACGATGAAAGGAACGCTGTAGCCGTTTCGCAACAACCAGTCCATATATTGAAAATATCACCCGTAAAACAGGGGCTTACTGTGCGAGGTGCTATGCCTATTCCTTCGCCCCAGCCTTCATCAGTATGCGGGCTATCTCAGTCTGCTCGCGCTGCTTGGCGATGCCCAGAGCCGTGGCGCCATCGGCCGATTTTGAATTCACATTGGCGCCGTTTTCCATCAGCAACAACAAGGCCGGCAGCTGGCCTTCTCGGGCAGCCATCATCAGCGCCGTGGTGCCGTTAGCGGCAATGGCATCCACCTTCACGCCTTTGGCGAGCAGCAGCTTCATGATGTCCACGTTGTTTTTTGCGGTGGCATACATCAGCGGCGTCCAGCCGTCGTGATCGACGGCAGCGCCTTCCGCCATCAACAATTTGACCACATCCATGTGGCCCCGCAGCGCGGCCAGCATCAGCGCGGTTTCGCCGAACGCGTTGCGCGCCGCGACGCGAGCTTTGGCCGAGAGCAGCGTTTTGACGATGTTCAGGTGGCCTTCTTTCGACGCCAGCATGAGCAGGGTTTCGCCTTCCTTGGTCGCCGTGTTGACGTCGACGCCTTTTTTCAACAGCGCCACCACGTCGCTGCCGTAGTTCATGCGCACGGCTTTCAGCATGTCTTCGTAGCTGTCGGCGCGCGCACTTCCAACAGTTAAAATAAATACCAATAAAAACAAATACTTAATTTGTGATTTCATTGCTGCCCCGCCATGTTAAATAAGTTAAGACAATTCGTCGTAGTAGCCGCGGCGATTTCCTCCGGCGCGCAACCGCGCAGCCGCGCGATTTCTTCCGCCACGTACCGCACCAACCCCGGCTCGTTGGTCTTGCCGCGAAACGGCGCCGGCGCGAGATAGGGGGAATCGGTTTCGATCAACATGCGATTCAGCGGCACTTTCTGCGCCACTTCTTTCAGCGCCTTGGCGTTCTTGAACGTCACGATGCCGGAAAACGAAATATAAAACCCCAACGCCAGCGCCGCCTCCGCCACTTCCCACGACTCCGTAAAACAATGCATCACCCCGCCCGCCTCGACGGCGCCCTCCTCCTGCATCAAGCGTATCGTGTCGTCCGCCGCCGAACGCGTATGAATAATCAGCGGCTTGCCGCACTGTTTAGCCGCACGGATGTGGGTACGAAAACGCTCCCGTTGCCATTCCAGATCGCCGGTTAGACGGTAATAATCCAGCCCAGTTTCACCTATGGCAACGATTTTTGGGTGTGCAGCCAATCTGACAAGGTCTGCAACCGAAGGTTCGGTGACATCGGGGTAATCGGGATGCACACCCACCGAGGCATACAGATGGGCGTGCGCCTCGGCCAGCGCCAGCACCCTGGGAAAATCATCCAGGTTCACGCTGACGCAAAGCGCGCGGTCGACCTGATTGTCGCGCATCAGCGCAAAAATCTCATCGTGCCGGGCAGCGAGTTCGGGAAAATCGAGGTGGCAATGCGAGTCGATCAGCATCTCAACCTCGCACCGCTCGCCCGTAGCGCAGCATCAGGTCTTCAATGAGCAAACGCGCGTTCAGCGGATGATTCACGATACGCTGAAAACGCACCAATTCGCGATGGAAACGCAGGATTTCCAAGCCATTTGCGTTCTTCGCCGACATCGTTAAGGCTTCTTTAAAATCCGGGTTATAGCGCAAGCGCTGCTGAAAACACAGACTGGCCAAATCGTACGTCCAGCGCTGTAGCCAGTTAATCAATTGCGGAATCGGGTGTGTGGCGAATTTTTCCGCCAGCGCCAGCGGGTCAAAGCCGCGCGACGACAGCCCGTCGAGGAATTGTTTGCGGCCGTCCCAATACGCGTCGTTGTCCAATTCCGCCGCGAGCAGCGGGGCACCGCCCGCCTGTGCCAAGGCGAGTTCCGGTTGGGCGGCGCCGCTTTCAGCCAACCAGGCGGCGGCTTCTTGCGCGGTGGGCGGGTTCAGCGCGAGTTGCTCACAGCGGCTACGGATCGTCGCGGGCAGCATATGCGGCCGGTCGGACACCAGCACGAAATAGGTTTCCGGCGGCGGTTCTTCGAGGCTTTTCAATAAGGCATTGGCGGCGTTGACGTTCATCGCTTCGGCGGGCTGGATCAGCACGACTTTCGCGCCGTTTCGGTGAGCACTGATGTTGATGAACGCCGCCAGCGCACGTACTTGGGCCACGGAAATATCGCGCTTTTTCTTTTTGTCCGCCGCCTTGTCGGTCACATCGGCATCGTCAGCAGCAGCCTCCGCGGCTTCAGGCTGCAACATGCGGAAGTCGGGGTGGTTGCCGGTGTCGAACCAGTGGCAGGCCTCGCAGGCACCACACGCCATCAAGGGCAATACCGGCTTCTCGCACAGCAGACCTTGCGCCAAGGCGCTGGCAAAAGCGCGCTTGCCAATACCCGCAGCGCCCTTCAGCAACAAGGCGTGAGGCAAGCGCCCGGCGCGCTGTGCGAGCTGTTGATACGCCGGTTTATGCCATGATAAATAATTCATTTAAAACATATACTTATAATTATATTCTCAACTGATTTCTTAACTTCTTCCAGCGTTGCTGTGCCGTCAACCCGGTGCATACGGACGGGGTTTTCCTCCAAGCGGCGCAGATAACCCGCACGCACCCGGTCAAAAAACGAACGGCCTTCTTGCTCGAAGCGATCCGGCTCTCGCGCCGCACTGGTGCGCGCTTTGCCCACTTCGGCCGGCACATCAAAGTACAGCGTGAGATCAGGCTGTAGCGTACCTTGCACCCAGTTTTCCAACGCGCCGATGCGCTCCCACGCCAGCCCGCTACCGCCCGCCTGATAGGCAAAGGAGGCATCGGTAAAGCGGTCGCAAAGCACCCAGGTCCCGGCGTTGAGCGCAGGCAAAATCACCTTGTCGATATGCTCGCGCCGCGCCGCGAACATCAGTAGCGCTTCGGTGTCGGGATGTAGCTTTTGATTTTTATCGAGCATCAACTCGCGCAGCTTTTCGCCCAGCGGCGTGCCGCCCGGCTCGCGCGTCAAGCACACGCGCACGCCGCGCGCTTCCAGGAACGTCGGCAGCCACGCCAGATGCGTGCTCTTGCCGGCCCCGTCCATGCCTTCCAGCGTGATGAATTTTCCCTGCTTCATTTGCGTCCGCGTATGTATTTGTTTACCGCAGCGTTGTGCTCATCCAGATTACGTGAAAACTGCGAACTGCCATCGCCGCGAGCGACAAAATACAGCATTTTACTGTCGGCGGGGTTAAGCGCCGCCTGGATCGACGCTAGCCCCGGCATCGCGATGGGCGTGGGCGGCAGTCCGCCGCGCGTGTAGGTGTTCCATGGCGTATCCGCTTGCAAATCGCGCCGGCGCAGGTTGCCGTCAAAAGCATCGCCCATGCCGTAAATCACGGTCGGATCGGTTTGCAGGCGCATGCCGATGCGCAGCCGGTTGACGAACACCGACGCCACCATGGCGCGATCGCTGGCCTTGCCGGTTTCTTTTTCCACGATGGAGGCCAGTATCAGCGCCTCGTAGGGTGTAGCCAGCGGATGATTCGCCGCGCGCTTGGCCCACTGCGCGTTCAAGTGGGTTTGCATCAGCCGCTGCGCGCGGCGCAGAATCGCAAGGTCGCTGGCGCCACGGCTGAAATGGTAGCTCTCGGGGAAAAACCAGCCTTCGGGTTGCGCATCGGGAATGCCGAGCTTACGTGCGATGGCGTCGCTGCTCATACCCTGCGTGTCGTGCTTGATCGCCTCGTGCGCATCCAGCGCCGCACGCATTTGCTTGAAGGTCCAGCCGTCAATGAAGCGGATCGACATCTGGGTGGCGTCGCCGCGGGTGATTTTTTGCAGCACCTTGAGCGGCGTGGTGGGCGACTCAAACTCGTAATTGCCGGCTTTGATGTGCGGCGCATTGCCATGCAAACGGCCGATGAGTTCAAACAGCAGTGGCTCGCCAATCACGCCCGCGGCCGACAGATCGCGCGCTACCGTACGCAAGCTGCTGCCCGATTTCAGATCAAAGGTCAGCGGCGCGGGCGAAAACGTAAGCTCTTGTTTTTCATAATAAAAAATACCGCCTACGGCTGCCGCTGCCAATACCACGACAAGCACGAAGCCCCATTTAATGACGCGCAGCATCGTCTGCTTTCAGCCACTGTGCGACCTGTTTTGAGAGCGCATTCGGCGCCCAGCTTCGCTCTGCCAGCCGCGCGACGGGCCACAATCCGATCAGACTATTCACCACGAACATCGCATCGGCATCCAGTACCCGTTGCAGCGACACCGCTTCCACCCGGCACGTGACGCCGGCCTGTTTTGCCAAATCGATCACTCGCGCGCGCGTCACACCAGCCACGCCGCAACGCGACAGGTCTGGCGTGATCAGCGTATTGTTTTCCACGATAAACAGGTTGCTCATGGTGCCGCCGATGACGTGCTCCGTCTGATCGAGCAATAAACCCTCGGCCACTGCGGCATCGGACCATTCGGCGCGCGCGAGCACATTTTCCAGGCGGTTCAGATGCTTCACGCCGGCCAGCGCGGGCTGGTGCGCCAAACGCAGGCGACACAGATGGAGGTGGATGCCGTTTTCGTTTTGCGGCATCGGCGCATAGGCATCCGCCATCACGATGCGCGTTGGCACGCAGGGTTGCGGCAGCGCGTAGCCGCGCGGGCCGCTGCCGCGCGTGACGATGATTTTTACACTGGCTTGCGCAACGGCTGCGCTGGCGGCCCGCACTTCGGCCAACAGCGTTGCAGCATCAGGGCAAGGTATCTGCAACGCCGCGCAATCACTGTTTAATTTGGCGTAGTGCCGCGCCCAGTGCAACGGACGCCCGTCCACCGCGCACAGCGTGCGAAACACGCCGTCGCCATAGGCCAAGCCGCGGTCGGTGACAGGAATCGAATCAGCCGGCGTGCCGTTGACGAGCATCATGGCCATGACCGGAGGGGATGAACTGATGAGCCGCGTGCGGCTCAGAGCTTGCGGAACACGAGACTGCCGTTGGTGCCGCCGAAGCCGAAGGAGTTTGACAAGGCGACATCGATTTTCATCTGGCGTGCGGTGTTGGGCACGTAATCCAGATCGCACAGCGGATCGGGATTGTGCAGATTGATGGTCGGCGGCGCGACCTGATCGCGGATCGCCAGCACGGAAAATACCGCCTCGATACCACCGGCTGCGCCCAACAGGTGCCCGGTCATCGACTTGGTGGAACTGATGGCCACTTTTTTTGCGTGCTCGCCGAAGCAGCGCTTGACTGCGCCGGTCTCGGCCACATCGCCCAGCGGCGTGGATGTGCCGTGCGCGTTGATGTAATCGACCTGATCGAGGTTCAGATTGGCGTTACGCAGGGTATTCGTCATACAGCGCATCGCGCCGGCGCCATCTTCGGCAGGCGCGGTGATGTGATGCGCATCGGCGCTCATGCCATAGCCGGCGAGCTCGCAATAGATGCGCGCCCCGCGCGCTTTGGCGTGTTCGTATTCTTCGAGCACCAGCACGCCGGAACCTTCGCCGATGACAAAGCCGTCGCGATCCTTATCCCACGGACGGCTCGCGCCCTGCGGGTCATCGTTGCGACCGGACAATGCGCGCGCAGCGCAAAAACCACCCACGCCCAACTGCGAAATACAGGCCTCCGCGCCGCCGGCAATCATCACGTCGGCGTCGCCGTATTCGATCAACCGCTCCGCTTCGCCGATGCTGTGATTAGCCGTGGTGCAAGCGGTAACCACCGCGAGATTGGGGCCTTGCAGCTTGTACATAATGGAGAGCTGGCCGGAAATCATGTTGATGATGGATCCCGGCACGAAAAACGGCGTGATCTTGCGCGGACCGCCCGCCAGCATGGCGTTGTGGGTGTCCTCGATCAGCGGCAAACCGCCGATGCCGGAGCCGATGCACACGCCGACCATCTCGCGATTTTCGCGTTCCAGGTCGAGTCCGGCATCCTTCATCGCCTCAATGCCCGCGACCAGGCCGTAATGGACGAAGGCGTCGAAACGCCGGGCTTCCTTGGCGTTCAGCCACTTCGACACATCGAAATTCTTCACTTCTCCCGCAATTTGCGAGGTGTAAATCGCCGGATCAAAATGCGTGATGCGGGCGATACCCGATTTGCCGGCGGTAATGTTGTTCCAGGCTTCCGGGATGCCTATACCGACGGGCGAGACAATGCCCAGCCCGGTGACGACGACTCTGCGCGTGGAGGAACGTGGCATGGGTTAGCGTTGGGCTGAAGGCGGCCTGAGCGGCCGGAATTTCGGTCGAGGTTCGGACGGCGGCGTTGGCGATAAACGCCGGGATACGCCGCCGTGATTCTTCTGAATGACTATCAGACCCTGGATCAGGCCTTGGAATGCGATGTCACGTAATCGATAGCTTGCTGAACGGTAGTGATTTTTTCGGCATCCTCGTCCGGGATTTCGGTCTCGAATTCCTCTTCGAGGGCCATCACCAGCTCAACGGTATCGAGCGAATCAGCGCCCAGATCATTGACGAACGACGACTCGTTCTTGACATCAGCTTCGCTGACGCCCAGTTGTTCGGCAACAATCTTTTTGACGCGTTGCTCGACTTTTTCCATTGCAATCCCCTTATCTATTCTATTAATGTCCCGGTTGGGGCTTGTCCGTGAGCCGGACAACTCAACCAAGGCGCGCATTTTACCATCATTTCAAGATCAAAAATCATCTTAAAAACAAACACTTAGCCAATCATCGTTAGTCCATGACCATGCCGCCGTTCACGTGCAGGGTGGCGCCCGTGATGTAGCCCGCGCCCGGCGAGGCTAGAAACACCACGGCGGCGGCCACATCGGCGGCTTCGCCCAGCCGGCCCAGCGGGATTTGCCCGACCAGCGCGGTGCGCTGCGCCTCGCTCAGCGAACGCGTCATATCGGTATCGATAAAGCCCGGCGCCACGCAATTCACGGTGATATTACGGCTGCCGATCTCCCGCGCCAGCGACTTGGAAAAGCCGATCATGCCGGCCTTGGCCGCCGCGTAATTGGCCTGACCGGCGTTACCCGTGGCGCCCACCACAGATCCGATATTGATGATGCGCCCGCTACGCGCCTTCATCATGCCGCGCAGCACGGCTTTTGACAGCCGGTACACCGACTTGAGATTGGTATCGAGAATATCGTCCCACTCGTCTTCTTTCATGCGCAGCAGCAGATTATCGCGAGTGATGCCGGCGTTGTTGAC
Organism: Betaproteobacteria bacterium; assembly: GCA_947467315.1. Classification (GTDB taxonomy): domain Bacteria; phylum Pseudomonadota; class Gammaproteobacteria; order Burkholderiales; family SG8-41; genus UBA5216. The sequence goes on from CANIID010000011.1 coordinate 30,500, forward strand.
GAGGATGGCGATGTCGCCGTAGCGCTGGGTAAGATCGGCCAGCGTGGCATCGATCTGCATCGCGTCGTTGACGTTCAAGGTGATGCCCGCGCCCTGAATACCCGCCGCCGTGAAGGCTTGCGAAATCGCCTCGGCGCCTGCGACGGACGTGGCCGTGCCCACCACGGTGGCACCCGCCTTGCCCAGCTCCAGCGCAATGGTGTGTCCGATGCCGCGCGATGCACCGGTCACCAACGCGACTTTGCCGCCGAGGAGGGTCATTTCAAAGCCTCCAGGGCTAGTGCCAGCGACGCCGGATCGGTCAGCGCAAAACTTTGCAGATTTTTATCGATACGCGACGTCATGCCAGCCAGCACCTTACCCGGCCCGCATTCGGCAACTTGGGTCACCCCTGCGCCGGCCAAATGGCTGATGACTTCCACCCAGCGCACGGGACTGCACGCCTGCCGCGCCAACGCCGCTTTGATCGCGGCGGGATCGTTCACCACGGCGACATCGACGTTGTTCACCACCGGAATTTCCGGTGGGCTGAACGTCACGTTTTGCATATATTCCGCCAGGCGTTCGGCCGCTGGTTTCAGCAACGACGAATGAAACGGCGCGCTCACCGGCAGCATCAGCGCGCGCTTCGCGCCTCGGGCCTTGCAGGCCGCCGCGCCGCGCTCCACCGCTGCTTTGTTGCCGGCGATCACCACTTGGTTCGGCGCATTGAAATTTACCGCTTCGACGACTTCTCCGTGCTGTATATCTGTGGATTCAGCACACGCCGCGCGCACCGCATCATCATCCAAACCGAGTATCGCCGCCATGGCTCCCGTGCCCATCGGCACCGCTTCCTGCATCGCCTGCGCGCGAAAACGCACCAGCGGCACCGCGTCCTTGAACGCAATTACCCCAGCCGCTACCAGCGCTGCATATTCTCCGAGGCTGTGACCGGCAACCATCCCCGGCGCCGGTCCACCCGCAGCCTGCCATGCGCGATACACCGCGACCCCGGCGGTCAACATTACCGGCTGCGTATTGACGGTTGCACTCAACTGATCCGCCGGGCCTTCGGCGACCAACTTCCACAAATCCTGACCGAGTACAGCCGACGCTTCGGCGAAGGTATCGGTCACCGCTTTGTCGTCCGCAAAGCCCTGCATCATGCCGATGCTCTGCGAGCCCTGCCCCGGAAACACCAGTGCGAATTTTGCCTGAGTCATTATATTTTATATAATAAAAACAAATACTTACGATATATACTTACATTCTCACCAAGACCGCGCCCCAGGTAAACCCGCCGCCTACGCCCTCGAGCATCAGCAACTGGCCGGGGCGGATACGCCCGTCGCGCACGGCGGTATCCAGCGCCAGCGGCACCGAGGCCGCCGAAGTGTTGGCATGCTTGTCCACCGTGGTGATCACTTTGTCCATGGGCATGCCCAGTTTTTTCGCCGTAGCCTGAATGATACGGATATTCGCCTGATGCGGTATCAGCCAATCAATTGCGGATTTTTCGAGATGGTTGAACGCCAACGCCTCCTCGGCCACCTCGCCCAGCACGCGCACCGCAAATTTAAATACCGCGTTGCCTTCCATCTGCAACAAGGGCCGTCCGCTGACTTTGCCGCCGGACACACTGCCGGGCACCGACAGGATGCCGGCATGGCTGCCATCGGCGTGCAGGTGCGATGACAAGATGCCCGGCGCGTCACTGCGCTGCAGCACCACCGCGCCCGCGCCGTCACCGAACAACACGCACGTGGTGCGATCTTCCCAGTCGAGGATGCGCGAAAACACTTCAGCGCCGACCACCAATATGTTTTGGTATTGCCCACTGCGCATGAACTGATCCGCCGTCGCCAGTGCATACACAAAACCACTGCACACCGCCTGCACATCGAACGCAGGGCAGTATTTAGCGCCGAGCTTGGCCTGCAAAATACACGCGGTGCTCGGGAACACCATATCCGGCGTGGTGGTGGCGACAATAATCAGGCTCAAATCGGCGGCAGCGACACCTGCGGCTTCCAGCGCGCGGCGGCTCGCGGCCAACGCGAGATCACTGGCAAATTCGTTATCCGCGGCGACGTGCCGTTGGCGGATGCCGGTGCGGCTGAAAATCCACTCGTCACTGGTTTCAACGTGCGCTTCCAAGGCCTTGTTGGTCAGCACTTTTTCCGGAAGATAGCTGCCGGTGCCCGAAATCCTGGAGTAAATCGTCACGCGGCTTTTCCGTTGCTTTCGTGTATGTGCGCCATGCGCTCGGTGATATGCGCCAGCATGCCGGTGCGCACTTCTTCGGCGCCGCGTTTTAGCGCGCATTCAAATGAATACGCATCGGCGGAGCCGTGGCTCTTCAAGACGATGCCGCGCAAGCCCAACAGGCTCGCGCCGTTGTAGCCGCGATGATCCACGCGGCGCTTGAATGCATTGAGAACCGGCATCGCGGCTAGTGCGGCGAGCTTGGTGAACATATTACGCTCAAACTCTTCGCGCATGATGGTGCGAATCAGGTGTGCCAGTCCTTCAGCGGATTTCAACGCCACGTTGCCGACGAATCCGTCGCACACCACCACGTCGGTGGTGCCTTTAAAAATATCGTTGCCTTCGACATTGCCGTAGAAGTTCAACCCGCTGGCACGCAACAACTCCGCGGCCTGTTTCACCACCTCGTTGCCCTTGATATCTTCTTCGCCGATATTCAGCAGCCCCACGGTCGGGCTGACCTTGTGTTCGACGCACGCCACCAGTTCGGAGCCCATGATGCCGAATTGCAGCAAATGCTCGGCGGTGCAATCCACATTTGCACCCAGGTCGAGCACGTACACGCGCCCGCTTTGCGACGGCATGATGGAGGCTATCGCCGGCCGGTCGATGCCGGACAGTGTTTTCAAGACGTAACGGGAAATCGCCATTAGCGCGCCGGTGTTGCCTGCACTCACCGCAGCCTGCGCCTCGCCGGATTTCACCAGGTCGATCGCCACGCGCATCGAGGAATCTTTTTTGCCGCGCATGGCGAGCGCAGGCGGCTCGTCCATGCCGACGACTTCGGAGGCGTGACGCACCACTAAGCGGTCGCCGAACGCCGTCTTGTCTTTTTTGAGTTGCGATTCGATGTCAGCTGAAAGGCCGACCAGAATAACAGCAGCCAGCGGATCTTCTCGTAATAACGCTACCGCTGCCGGTACCGTAACGGACGGGCCGTGATCGCCCCCCATACAATCAACAGCTACGGTTACCCGCATCTGAAATACCGCATGCGATTATGCAGCGGCCACGCGACACCAGCCGCACGGCCATAAGCCATAAGCGCAGACGATTTATTCGCCCTTGGACTTGATGACTTTCTTGCCCCGGTAAAAACCATTGGGGCTGATGTGGTGGCGCAGATGCACTTCGCCGGTGGTCGGCTCTAGCGCCAGCGGCGCAACGCTCAAGGATTGATGCGCACGGTGCATGCCGCGCTTGGACGGTGATTTCTTGTTTTGCTGAACTGCCATGGTATGACTCCTTCTATTTAAATGCTTTTTACTTGTGTATGCTGCTGTGTTCTCAGGATTTCAACGTGCCTAAAGTGTTTTTAATGCGCTCAGTACGCTAAAGGCTGAATTCTTCTTGCTTCCTGCTTCATCTGCCATGCCACCGCAACCACCGTCCCGATCTTCGTGCCGCGGATACGCCGGCAGCGCCAGTAAAATCTCGTCTTCGATCAACGCCACCAGATCGAGTTCGGTACTTGCCGCGATACAATCCGGCTCGTCCGGATCATCACTCATCTCGGCATCCAACGCCGCTTCTGCCACCAACCGTACGGCTGTATCGATTGCCAAATCGTAATCCAGTGCTTTCAAACAGCGTTGGCACTGCAACGGCAACTGGCCTGAAACCGTTAACCGCAGCAACGGCCGCTCACGTGCATCCACGCCGCCGCGCACTTCATAACGCACTTGGTCATCGGCGCCAGGTTGCGCAATCAAGTTGTCACGCAAACGCGCAAACGCCGCTATCGGTAGCATTCCGTGCGCGGTATGCTGCTCACGCGAAAATTTCTGACTGTCGATCAGCATCTTTGCACTTTACCCAGCGTTTACTCAAAACAACGCGCCCATACCGAAGAACGCGGTGCCGCAACGCACCTAAACACGAAATAATAGTATTTCCCAGCGCATTTGTCAAAGTCTATCTACAGAAAACCGATAAGAAGCAACGACTTAGCCTGAGCAAGTATTCCAAAATCTGCTGAATAATGAGCCATCGCCCCCTGATACTCGCGTCATCCTCCGTTTACCGGCGTAGTTTACTGGAACGGCTGCGCATCCCATTTACCACTGCCAGCCCCGATGCGGACGAATCGAGGCGCGCCGGGGAAACACCACGCGACACGGCGTTGCGACTTGCGCTTGCCAAAGCGCGGGCACTCGCGCCGTTGCATCCCAACGCACTGATCATCGGCTCCGATCAGGTGGCCGACCTCAACGGCCAGCCGCTGGGAAAACCCGGCGATCACGACAACGCCGTAGTGCAACTGCGCGCCATGCGCGGCCAGACGGTGATTTTTCATACCGCCGTGTGTCTGCTAGACGCCGCCACAGACCGGTATCAGCTTGAGACGGTACCGTCTGCAGTACACCTGCGCGACCTCAGCGACGTGCAAATTGACAATTATCTGCGTCTCGAGCAACCCTACGATTGCGCCGGCAGCGCAAAAATTGAATGCCTCGGCGTCGCCCTGGTACACCGGATCGACAGTGATGACCCGACCGCATTGATCGGGTTGCCGCTGATAACCTTGGTGTCGATGCTAAACCGCGAGCACGTCGACGTACTCGCCTAACGCATGGACGGCACACCGCTGCCGCCGATGCTGCCCGAGAACCCGTAGCGCACCAGAGACTCCGCTGCCGAGGCGCCCAGCCGTTTGGCAAATCGCTCCGCGACATTTTCGCGCGGCGTAAAGTCAACGATTTCCTCGGCCTTGATCACATCACGCGCCACCTGCTCCATGCTGCCGATGGCGTCGGCCAGACCCAGTTCGATGCTTTTGGTGCCCACCCACACCAGCCCGGAAAACATATCGGGGGTTTCTTTCAGCCGCTTGCCGCGGCCTTTACGCACCACGTCGATAAACTGCTCGTGGATTTCGCCAAGCATTTTTTGCGCATAGTCTCTTTGCATGTCGCTTAGCGGCGAGAACGGATCGAGAAAGCCCTTGTTTTCGCCTGCCGACAACAAGCGGCGTTCCACGCCAAGTTTGTCCATGATGCCGGTGAAACCGAAACCGTTCATCAATACGCCGATGGAGCCGATCATGCTGGCCTTGTTGACGTAAATCTTGTCGGCCGCCACGGCAACGTAGTAGCCGCCCGACGCGCACACATCTTCCACCACTGCGTAGAGCGGAATTTCCGGATACTTGGCGCGCAGGCGCTTGATTTCGTCGTTAATATAACCCGCCTGCACCGGACTGCCGCCAGGACTGTTAATGCGCAAAATGATGCCCTGCGTGCGTTTGTCCTTAAACGCGTCGCCGAGCCCCTGCATGATGGCGTCGGCGCTGGCCGGCGTGCCCGGTCCGATCGCGCCGTTCAGTTCGACCAGCGCCGTGTGCTTGTCCTGCAAACCCTCTTTCTTGCCCATCCAGCCCATCGCGATGACCAGTATTACAACCAAGTAAGAAAAAATAAGAAACTTGAAAAAGATGCCCCAACGACGCGCGCGGCGCTGTTCCGTCACCGCTGCCAGCGCTACTTTTTCGAGGACAGCACGTTCCCAACCTGGGGTATTGTTTTCAGACATGGTGTGGTTCCTTCAGGAAAAATATCTGTCCATCACGCTCTTCAATGGGCACTGATTGCAGCCGTTTGCCGGGACAAGGCCCCTGCACGCATAGACCGCTCTCTGGCAGATACATTGCGCCGTGGGTGGCGCAAATCAAGTATAGCTTGGAATAATCGAAAAAATCGCCGTCGGTCCAATCGAGTTCCACCGGCACATGCGCGCAGCGATTGATGTAGGCATAAACCTGCCCGCGAAAGCGCACGGCAAACGCGGGCGCCTCGCCGCCGGCGTCACGCATCCTGAACCGCACGCCCTTGCCGCCGTCTTGCAGTGCGCTGCTTGCGCAAATTACGCGTGCATCGTCAGCCATGCGGCAAGTTCACTGAAGGTGTTAAGGCAGGCGACAGGCTCGTGCGTAAGTAGATTTACACGCGGATGCGCACCGTACGCCACGCCCACGCGCGCCACGTCGGCGGCCACCGCCATTTGCATGTCGTGGGAAGTATCGCCGATCATCAGCGCACGCTCGCGGTTAACATTGAGTTCATCCAGCAGCCACAGCAACATGTCGGGATGCGGCTTGGTAAAGCCTTCATCGCCGCAGCGCGTGGCGTGAAAAATCTGCGTCAATCCGGTGGCGTCCAGCGCGCGATCCAGCCCGCGCCGACTTTTGCCGGTAGCCACGGCCAGCAAAAACCCGGCATCGCGCAGGGATTGCAATAGCTCGGGCGCCCCCGTAAACAAGGTGGTGTCGGGATCCTGCTTCTGAAAGTGATGGCGGTAACGTTCGAGCAAAGCCGGATAGCCGACCGCGGGCAAATCCGGCAGAAGATATTTCAACGCGTCGGTCAGGCCCAATCCAATCACGTAACGCGCACGCTCTTCGCTGGGCACCGGCAGCTCAAGATCGGCGCAGGCGTCACGCAACGAGGTGGTGATGGCTGCCGCCGAATCCATCAGCGTGCCATCCCAGTCGAACACCAGCAGATCAAATTGTTTGGGCATGATCCTGATTCAGATACGTGAGCGTGGCTTCCAATTCCGCTGGCAACGGCGCGTCAAAGCGCAGCGACTTGCCACTGTCGGGATGGGTAATGCCGGTTTGTGAGGCGTGTAGAAACATTCTCTTAAGTATTTGTTTTTTAAGGAGTTTATTTAAGGGGAAATCGCCGTATTTGTCGTCCCCGGCAATTGGAAATTCCAGATGCGCCAGATGCACGCGTATCTGGTGCGTGCGTCCGGTTTTGAGTTCAGCTTCCAGCAAGCTGAACGGCGGCGTGGCTTGGGGCCACGCTTTGCGCAAACGAAAAATCGTGTGCGCGGCTTGTCCGTCGTCATGCACCGACACACGGCGCTCGCCGTTGGCCAGCAAATGTTTTTGCAGCGGCGCTTTCACCGCGCGTTTTGCGTCGCGCCAATGTCCGCGTACCAGCGCGAGATAAATTTTCTGTACTCGGCCTTCGCGCAATTGCTCGTGCAGCGCCACCAGCGCCGAGCGTTTTTTCGCAAACATCAAAATGCCCGAGGTATCCCGATCCAGCCGATGCACCAGTTCCAGAAATTTCGCCTCCGGGCGCGTCGCGCGCAGTTGTTCGATGGCGCCCAGGCTGATGCCGCTGCCGCCATGCACCGCCAGCCCAGACGGCTTATTGATCACCAGCAGTGCGGCGTCCTCGTAGAGGATGTCAAAAACCACGCGGGGGCCAGATTTGGGCAAGACCGGATCGTCGCGCTGGGCGGTACGTATCGGCGGCACCCGAACCCGGTCGCCGTCCTGAACCCGGTAATCCGGGCCGATCCTGCCCTTGTTGACCCTCACCTCACCGCTACGCAGTATCCGGTAGACGTGGCTCTTCGGCACCCCTTTAAGCCATCGTATCAAGTAGTTGTCGATACGCTGGCCGGACTCTTCCGTGCCCACTGCCAGCCAATTTACGGTTTCTTTACTTAACTGCTTCATTTGATTATACTATTTCGCAGTGCAGCATTCGGGTTCATCCCCGTGTTTGATGCGGACTTGATGGAAACCATTGGAAATATTAAGCCAACGGTCAGACCTCAAGCCGCAGGATTGCAAGGTCCGGCTTCCACAGTGCGAAGCGAATTAGCGGCCTGCAACCAACGGAAGAACAGGGATCGCACGAGTACCGTAGCAGAAACCACAACCGGCCCTGCCCTGCCGCGCAAAAAACGCCACCGCAGTCCCGGAGAATAGCGGTTAATGTCGCTCACCGCCAAGTAGCGATAGTAGTCGAAATACGCGCTCAAGACACCGTTTGAATAGTACGGACACGCCTAACCTCATAAATGTAGCGAGGCGGGTCCGCAACAGGCAAAACCAAAAACTTCGAATCAGCCTTGCACAGTATGTTCAATACCGCCACTGACTGAAGATAAGTAACGCCGCCCGCGCGCAGCAAAGTAAAAAAGGCGCGGCGGTTTAGGCTATGCCCATCCCGTGGCGCATTGAGCGCGGGAGAAGAAGAAATGAAAAGAATGTTGTTTAACGCGACGCAAGCCGAGGAGCTGCGCGTTGCGATAGTTGATGGTCAAAAGTTGGTTGATCTCGACATCGAATCCTCATCCAAAGAGCAAAAAAAGAGCAACATCTATAAGGGCATCATCACCCGCGTCGAGCCCAGTCTCGAAGCCGCTTTTATCGATTACGGCGCCGAACGCCACGGCTTCCTGCCGTTCAAGGAAGTCGCCCGCGCCTACTTCAAACCCGGTGTGGATGTCGGCAAAGCCACCATCAAGGAAGCGCTGCGCGAAGGTCAGGAAATCATCGTCCAGGTGGATAAGGACGAGCGCGGCACCAAAGGCGCGGCACTCACCACCTTTATCAGCCTGGCCGGCCGCTACCTGGTATTGATGCCTAACAATCCGCGCGGCGGTGGCGTCTCGCGGCGCATCGAAGGCGAAGACCGCAACGAGTTGCGCGACGTCATCGATGACCTGGAAATCCCCGGCGGCATGAGCGTGATCGCACGCACAGCAGCCATCGGACGAGAAGCCGAAGAACTCAAGTGGGACCTGAATTACCTGCTCAAGTTGTGGGAAGCCATCGACAGCGCCTCTGCGGCCCAGTTCGAGGAACCCAAGGAAGGCGCCAGTGGCAAGCCGAAACGGCTGAACCCGGCGCCGTTCCTGATTTACCTCGAAAGCAATCTGGTGGTGCGCGCCATCCGCGACTACTTCCACGACGAAATCGGCGAAATTCTCATCGATACCGCCGATATACACGAGCAGGCGCAGCACTTCATGTCCCTGGTGATGCCGAGCAAGGTCAGCTTGGTCAAACACTACAGCGACGACGTGCCGCTGTTCTCGCGCTTTCAGATCGAACATCAAATCGAAACCGCGCATTCGCGCTCGGTCAATCTGCCCTCCGGCGGCGCGATCGTGATCGACCATACCGAAGCGCTGGTATCGGTGGACGTCAACTCCGCCCGCGCCACGCGTGGCCACGACATCGAAGAAACCGCCTTCCGCACCAACCTCGAAGCGGCCGAAGAAGTCGCACGCCAATTGCGCCTGCGCGATCTGGGCGGGCTGGTAGTGATCGACTTCATCGACATGGAAGTGGCGCGTAATCAGCGCGAAGTTGAAAACAAACTGCGCGAATCGCTGCGCTATGACCGCGCGCGCGTGCAACTCGGCAAGATCTCGCGCTTCGGCCTGATGGAATTGTCGCGCCAGCGGCTGCGTCCGTCGCTGGGTGAATCCAGCCACGAGGCCTGCCCGCGCTGCCACGGCACCGGCCACATTCGCGGCACCGAATCGACCGCGCTGCACATTCTGCGTATCCTGCAGGAAGAATCGATGAAGGACAGCACGGCCGCCGTACACGCGCAAGTGCCGGTGGACGTCGCGACCTTCCTGCTGAATGAAAAGCGCCACGATATTCAGCAACTGGAAACGCGTCACCGCGTCACTGTCACGCTGATTCCGAATGTGCATCTGGAAACGCCGAACTACACCATCACGCGGATGCGTCACGACGATCTGAATCAAGCCGATCCGTTGCCGCCCAGCTACGAAATGGTCAAAGCGCCGGCGGAAACCGAGAAAACCTCGGCGGCCGCCGAAGCGACCGCACCGCGTCAGGAAGCCGCTGTCAAGGGCATCCTGCCGCCGGAACGCACACCCATGCCATCCACGCCCGCACCTGCAGCCGCACCGGTAGCGGCCCCCGCCGCCGCGCCCACTGTAACCGACGGCAAGCCATCTATCATCGGCAAGATATTCGGCTGGTTCCGTGGCACACCACAAGCGACGGCAACAACAGCAACAGCCGCAACCGCAACGGCGGCTGCCGCCGCGACCACCACCGCCAGCGGCGAAAAGCGCGAAGAAGGCCGTCGCGACCGTTCCCGTCAAGGCCCGCGCCGTGACCGTGACGAGCATCGCTCGGGCAGCGGCGGCGGCGGACGCAATCGTCACCGCAGTGAGCGTAGCGAAGGCGAACGCGGTGAGCGGCCGAATCGTACTGAGCGCGGTGAGCGTACCGAGCGTGGCGAGCGCGGACCGCGTCCGCAACC
>CANIID010000012.1 GCA_947467315.1 Betaproteobacteria bacterium
GCCTTCGATGGTGGTGATTTTTTTGCCTTCCGCCGCGCTCACCGGCATTACGCACGAGCGCACCGGCGCGCCGTCGATGTGTACCGTGCATGAGCCGCACTGCGCCACGCCGCAACCGTATTTGGTGCCGGTCAAGCCGACGTGTTCGCGTATCGCCCACAGCAGGGGCATGTTGGATTCAACATCGATATCGAAAGTTTTGCCGTTCACGTTTAGTCGCGCCATGGTGCCTCCTGTTTGAAACCGGGAAAGGGAATTCAGACGAAAATTTCAACTACGGCATTATTCGTCATCACAATTGGAAAAACAAGCATTTGCCGATGCTCAACGTGACAATGCGCTGAGCTGAATCTATCCCGTACAATGCCGCTTATCCAATGCAAAAAAGCGATTCAGTTCGCTGAAAAAAAACCATGAAAAAATTTCACGCCTTCAGCGTAGCCGGTTTAATGCTGGCGCTGGGCTATAACGCCGCGGCGCAAGCGCAATCGGCGGCGCCCTATCCCGCCCGCCCGGTGCGCTTCATCGTGCCCTATCCGCCCGGCGGCACCACCGACATCGTGGCGCGCGGCATTGCCGGCAAAATGGGCGAACGTCTCGGGCAGCAGTTTGTGATCGACAATCGCGGCGGCGCCAGCACCATGATCGGCGCTGATCTCGCGGCCAAATCCGCACCCGATGGCTACACGATGTTGCTCGCCACGCAAACCACGATCTCGATCAATCCGCAGGTGTTCAAACAAGTGCCTTACGATGTGATGCGCGATTTCGCGCCCATCACCCCGGTGGTGTATTTCCCCTACGTGATCGCGGCGCACCCGTCGTTTCAGGGCAAATCCGTCGCTGACTTGATCGCGCTCGCCAAAGCCAAACCCGGCAGCATCGCCTACGGCACGCCGGGCACGGCCTCCACCAATCACGTGGCGGGCGCGTTGCTCGAGAATATGGCGGGCATCAAGCTGCTGCATATTCCGTTCAAAGGCGCGGGCCCGGCGCTCACCGCCACCCTCGGCGGTGAAGTACCGCTGGTCATCACCGGCATCGCCACCGTATTGCCCCATGCGAAAACCGGTCGCGCGCGCATCCTCGCGTTCTGCGCCGAGAAACGCCACCCCAACTTTCCCGACGTGCCCTCCACCGGCGAAGCAGGATTGAAGGGCTACGACGGCGGCACCTGGTTCAGCGTACTCACCCGCGCCGGCACGCCACCCGCGATAGTCGGCATGCTAAACAAGGAAATTATCGGCGCGCTCGCCACGCAGGAAGTGAAAGAACGCTTCACCGCGATCGGTTTTGATATCCGCACCAGCACGCCGGAAGAGTTTGCGCGGTTTATCCGGGATGATATGGCGCGGGTGGCGAAGGTGATTAAGTCTTCGGGGATTACGGCGGAGTAAAACGCCGGGCGTCACGAAACACGCGCCCGGCGGATGACACATCTACGTTACTTGAGCTGGTCAGCTACCTTATCGATCCCCGCCTTGACGCAGGCTTCGTCCTTGTCGCCGCCCGGCGCGCCCGACGCACCGATGCCGCCTATCGTATCTTCACCCACTTTAATCGGCAGCGCGCCCTGGTTGGCGATGACGTTGTTCAGATGGATCAGCGCGAACGTGGGATCGGCCTTCAGGCGCGCCACCAGATCGCCCGACGGAATGCGAAACGTACGCGAGGAATAGGCTTTGCGCATACTGTTTTCGATGGTGTGCGGCCCAGTGTTGTCGCCGCGCACTTGCACGATGATCTCGCCGTTGCGTCCCACCACGGTGACCGATACGTTGAAGCCGTTGGTTTTGCAGGTCTCCAACGCGGTCTGCGCCATGGTGATGGCCATCGACGCGGACAGGTCTTTGCGCTGCAACAGTTGCGCGTTGGCTGGCGAACTCACCACCACGAGGGTGCAGAGAAGGGCGCAGAGAACGGTACCGAGGCTTGCGAGCGAGCGCAAGGTCATGCGGATGGCGGATGTCATCGGGGAATTCCTTCGTAGGTGGATTGGCTGCGGGATGCAGCGAAAGAATTATACGGCACGCTTACCGCGGCTCCACACTGCCGATGCCGATGACGCGGCGTTTATCCGTGGGCGAGTTGCGCCTCGATTTCCGCGAAGGTGTTTGCCATGCCGATGGTTTGAACATTTATGCCGAGTTGGCGGAATATCTGCGTGGTGGAAAAAATGCCACGCAAGCGGATGCCGGTTTTCCCGTTTTGATCCACCACCAGCACATGCTGACGTCCGGCGTGCTTTAACGTGGTCACGATATGTCCGACCTTGGCGGTGCGCACTTGTTCGTAGTTCAGCACCTGCAGGCTCGCGCAGGGCGACATGACATCCCGCACCAGCACTTCGTCGCGGTGTATGCCCTGCTGCACTGCCATTTGCACCGGCCCCTCGCCCATCACGTCATCGGCGGTAATCACGCCCATCACCTTGCGGTCCTGATCCACCACCAGCAGCAAGCGGACGCCGCGCTGGATCATGCGCCGGTGCGCCTCATCCACGGGATCACCGGCGAGAACGATCACCGCGGCCACACGCGTGAGATCGGTCATGGCATCGCTGGCGGGGCTGTCCAACGCCACGTGTTCCAACGCAGGCTGCGTGGGCTGCGCATAACTGGTGCCGTGCGGCAAGGCCATGAACGGCAATGGCGGATAGTTTCTGAGCATGCTTTCCTCCTCCGTAAGCGGTGTGGATATCAAGCTACTCTTCACTGCTTGGCACTGTATCCCTCGCATGGAGCGTGGTCAACCACGCTTTGGGGTCACTCCACTTTCAATCCGGTCTGCCGGATGATTTTTTCAAAGCTGGCGATCTCGGATTTGAGGAATGCCGCGAATTCTTCAGGCTGATCGCCGACAATGAGGTAACCCAGATCGATCAGGCGCTTTTGGGTGGCGGGCTCGCTCATCGCGGCAACTGCCCCGGCGCGTATCGCCATCACGATGTCGCGCGGGGTTTTTACCGGCACAAAAATGCCGTACCAGTTGCCCGCCTGATAACCGTCGTAGCCGGATTCCGCGATGGTGGGTAGTTGCGGAAATTGCGCCAGACGTTTCAACGTGGTGGCCGCCACCGCGCGCACGCGCCCCTGGCGCACGTACGGCAAGATCGACGCCATCGGCGCGAAGTAGACCGACACTTCGCCGGCGATGATGGCGGTCACCGCTTCGCCACCGCCGCGATACGGCACATGCACGATGTTCACGCCCGCCATGCCCTTGAACAGCTCGGCGGCGAGAAACGTGGCGCTGCCCGCGCCCGTCGAGGCGTAATTCATTTCGCCGGGCCGCGCGCGGGTGAGCTTTACCAGCTCGGCGACGGTTTTCACCGGCAGTGACGGATGCACCACCAGCAGCGACGGTGACGAGGCAAGCTGTGTCACCGGCGCGAAATCCTTCACCAGATCGTACGGCAGCTTGCGATACAGGCTGACATTGGTGGCGTGCGTGCTGCTCGCCTGAAACAGCGTGTAGCCATCCGCCGGCGACTTGGCCGCGATGTCAGCGCCGAGGTTTCCGGCGGCGCCGGTGCGATTATCCAGAATCATCTGCTGGCCGAACACCTGCGTCATGCCTGCCGCGACAATGCGGCCGATGGTATCGGCGCCGCTGCCGGCGGACATCGGCACGATGTAGCGCACGGTTTTTACCGGGTAGGTTTGGGCGACGGCGCTGAACGTAGACAACGCCATCAAGCCCGGCAAGGCTGATGTGACTAACCTAGCGAATGTTCTGTCCATCATCCAAGCACCTCGCACGTGTGCAACCCTCAAACAAAAGTCCCCGCTTCGATCTCATCGTGAAGCGTGTTCAGAAACGGCAGCGAATAATGCAGTATGGGAAAGCCGCCCGGCAGCGATGCGGCTTCCATGCCTTCGAGCAATTCGCGCACGCTCGCGCCTTCGCGCACCGCGCGGCGCAGATGCCCATCCAGCGTCGGGAACGTGCGATAAGCCAGCACCACGCACGCCACCAGCTCGCGAATTTTCAACGGCAGCACGGGTGCTACGGGCGTCCACACCAAGGCGGTGATGTCGCGCCGCGCGCCGTCGTACGCCGGGTCCATCTGGTCCAGCCACGCCCACTCGCGCATGCCGCGCGACACCGGGCCGGTGGTCGGTTTTTTGGTGCTGGCCGTGGCGGCCGGCGCGGCACTTTTCACGCCGAGAATGCTGTCGCCGAATTCTTCGTGCAGCGCCACCAAATACGGCAACACAAAGTGCAATGCTGGAAATCCGTCGAGCACAACCGCCGCCTGAAACGCCTCCAGCATGTCGCGCAAGGTCGCGCCTGCTGCCAGCGCGCGCCGCAGATGCGTGTCAATCGCGGGATCGCGGCGGCAGCCGAGCACGACCGCCATGATTATTTCGCGGTACTTCACTGCGAGCGCTGGCGCCGGCGTGGCGGGCGCTTCGACCCGTTGCGCCAGCTTGTGCCGCGCGTCGTCGTACGCCGGATCGATCCGCGCTAACCACTCGAATTCGTTGACCTCTGGTGGCGGCTTCTTTTCCATGATTCTTGTCTCTATCGAAACTACAGCGCGTTGACGCTGATGTTCGCGTCTTTAATTAATTTACGCCACAGTTGCAACTCGGTGGCGATGAGTTCCAGAAACGCCTCGGGCGTGGAGGTGGCCGGCTCCAGGCCATTGCTCACAAAGTGCTTGACCATCGCCGGCGACTGCATGCCCTTGTTCATCACCGCATTGAGTTTTTCGATGATGGGCCGCGGCGTGCCCAGCGGCGCGACCAGCCCCCACCAGCCGGTGTTGTTATAGCCGGGCACGGTTTCAGCGATAGTGGGGATGTCTGGCGCGCTCTTGATGCGGCGCGTGAACCCCACGCCCAGCACCTTGAGCCGGCCGGTGGGCACATGCGGCAACACCGTGGGCAACGAGGTCACGGCCACATGCATTTGCCCGGCGATCAAATCGGTGAGCATCGGGCCGCCACCTTTGTACGGCACGTGCAGCATGTCGATGCCGGTCATTTTCATCAGCAGCACGCCGCCCACGTGATTGGGCGTGCCGGTGCCCGATGAACCGAAATTCAGTTTGCCCGGCTGTGTTTTCGCGTATGCAATGAACTCGCGCATATTGTTCGGCGGCAATCCGCCGAACGTCACCAGCGAATACGGCACATAGGTCGCGATGCCGATGGTGGCGAAATCCTTCAAGGGATCGTAAGTGAGCTTCACACCCAGCGCGGGGCCGGAGACCATGCCGCCGGTGGTGGCGAGCAGCAGGGTGTAGCCATCCGGCGCGGCCTTCGCCACCAGGCCGTGACCGAGCGTCGCGCCCGCACCGGGGCGGCTGTCGATCACCACTTGCTGGCCGAGTGCTTCGGTGATGCGCTCGCCCAACGCGCGCGCGGTGAAATCGGTGCCCGCGCCCGGCGGATACGGCACGATCAGGCGGATGGGTTTGGTGGGGTACGCAGCCGGTGCTTGCGCAAGCGCCGCTGCGGGCACGATCAGTGCCGCAACAGCCGTGAGTGCGGATAGAAAAAATATCAATAAAAACATATGGTTACACCGATCCGCAAAGACTACGCCTTGGGCGCCGGATGAATGTTATCCACCCAATGCACTTCGTCGGGTTTTTCAACCACGGGGATATCGAGATTCACCACCACCGGCTCCTGCCCGCTGCGCACCAGCACGCACGACAGCGGTTCGTCGTCGTTGGCGTTGATTTCCTGATGCGGCACATACGGCGGCACGTAAATAAAATCACCGGGGCCGGCCTCGGCGACAAATTCGAGCTTGTCGCCCCAGCGCATGCGCGCCTTGCCGCTGACCACGTAGATCACACTCTCCACCGGGCCGTGATGATGCGCACCGGTCTTGGCTTTCGGATGAATCACCACCGTGCCGGCCCAGAGTTTTTCCGCGCCCATCTTCGCGTGCGTGATCGCCGCCGCGCGGTTCATCCCCGGCGTTTGCGCGGTATTGGTGTCGAGCTCGTTGCTTTTCACCACGCGCACGCCGTGGAACTTCCATTTCGTTTCGGTGGGTTTTTCCATGTCGATGATCTCCTTCGCGGGGCTACGCAATAATGCAATGCAGTATACAGCGCGTTTATTTTCGCATGCGCTTATCGCTTGGCGGCCTTTTTCTCTTCCGCGAACACCTCCTGCGCCACCCGCACGGCATCGCGCATTACGGGCACGCCGGCGTAGACCGCGCATTGCTTCAGCACGTCGCGTAACTCGGCCTTGGTGCAGCCGTTGTTACGCGCCGCGCGGATGTGCGTTTTGAGTTCCTCGCGGCATTTGAGCGCCGTGAGCAACGCCACGTTGATGAGGCTGCGCGTTTTGCGCGGCAACCCTTTACCCGACCAGAATTCGCCCCATACGTAGCGCGTGGTGAAGATGCGTAGCGGCGTTGAAAAATCATCTTCTTCACGAACAATAGCCGCCTCGCGTCCGGCCCCCAGCACTTCGCCGCGTGTTTTCATACCCTTTTTGTAGAGCGCGTCTTTTTTCATATCAATCCTTTTCGATACGGTAAGATGATCAAATGATTATGCCACGCACCGCGCACACCGGCGCTTGCCTGATATTCGCGACGTTCGCGATATTCGCAATGGCCGCGCTTGCGACGTCAGACACGCATGCGCAGCAGTTTCCCGCCAAGCCGATACGCCTGCTGGTGGGCTTCGCCCCCGGCGGCGGCACCGATATCGTCGCACGCATACTCGCGCCCAAACTCACGGCGGCGTGGAATCAACAAGTGGTGATCGACAACCGCACCGGCGCCACCGGCACCATCGCGGCCGGCGTAGTCGCGCGCGCGAATCCTGATGGTTATACCTTGCTGATGGGACACGCCAGCACCAACACCATCGCCCCCGCGCTCTACGCCAAGCTGCCGTTTGATCCGCACAAGGATTTTGCACCTATCACGCTCGCCGGCTCGGTGCCGCATCTGGTGTCGGTGCATCCGTCGGTACCGGTACGCACAATCAAGGAATTGATCGCGCTGGCAAAGGCCAACCCGGGCCAGTGGACGACGCCCTCATCCGGCCACGGCAGCATGTCGCACATCGCGGGCGAAGTGTTCAAGCACGTTACCGGCACCAACTTTACGCACGTGCCGTACAAGGGCGCGGGCTTGTCGGTGCAGGATTTAATCGCGGGCCAGGTGAAGGTCAGCTTCGATACCACGGCCGCGGTGATGCCGTTCGTGAAGTCGGGCAAGCTGCGCGCGCTGGCAGCGGCCGCACCAAAGCGGCTGAGTTCACTGCCCGATTTGCCGACGGTAATTGAAGCCGGCGTACCAGGTTACGCGATGTCGAGTTGGTACGGCGTGTTCGCGCCCGCCGGCACGCCCGCAGCCATCGTGCGCACGATACACGCAGAAGTGAATCGCGCGCAGGACTTGCCCGATGTCAAAAGCCACATGGAGCAATTAGGCTCCGACGATACGCGCACCTCTACGCCCGAGATTTTCGCCGCCATGGTAAAAGCCGATATTGTGCGATTTGCGGCGGTGGTAAAGGCGGCGGGAATCCGGATTGAGTGAGTAAACCTACCGCCCCGTCATTCTGGCGCAGGCCAGAATGACGGGTTGGGTTTGTACTTCCGCGTTCTCCATGACCGACCTTGCGGTTTAGGATGCTCGCGTCAAATCCTGCACACCTCATCCCCACACCCTAAATCACGATCCGCCTCCACCAGCAATTGCTCGAAGGTTTCCGGTACGCGAATTTCCTTGCCGATGACGCGTGGGCTGTAACCCTGCAGCCAGAAGCTATTGGTCGGATGTCCACCGCCGGCGATGATGATGATGAAGTTCTCCGGCTTTAATGTAATCGGCCACGGATCGACTTTTGCGCTCGCCTGCGTTAGCGGATTGGCGTCCATCTCGATCCACGCCGTGCCGCCGTTGCGTTTGATCTCTGCCTGCGGGATGCGTGAATGCTCGTAGAAAAACTCGCGCATCTTCGGTTTTGTCCATCCAAGTTTGGCCATGTTGTTGGCGACTACGCCCGGAATCAGAATCGCTCCCGGCGTGCCTTTTTCGTAGCCACTCAGATTGGTGTAGTTCGGCACGCGCATGAACTCGGCCATGCGGTACATACCCTGCGTGGCATCTTCCTCGGGCGTTTCTTTTTTCGCACCGCGCCGCCGTGCGTTGGTCGCACCGTTACTGAAAAACACTGACACCGCATTGGCTTCGCGTGCAAAACCGTGGCGCTCCGTCCCATGCGTGGGCCAGCTTTCCGGCAGGTTATCCTCGTCCTCGGCAAACACCATGTTGACGCTGCGCATACCGCCGTAGTTGGCCATCGCGCCGATGCCGGGCAATGCGCCGCCGACGTTCTGCTGAATCAAGCGCAGCGCGCGCCCGATGGAAGCGCCCGCCGGACGCTGCGGGTCGGGACCCAAGCAACCAAAGCCGGAATTCAAACGAATCTGTTTCGCAATCGGCCCATTGACGACCACCACCGGAAACGCGCTGCCCGAGGCCGCCTGCAATTGTTCGGCATTGGTTTCCGGGTGCAAGAACGCTTCGACCGCCGCAATCAGCACCGGCAGATATTCAGGCCGTCCACCAGCCATCGCCAGCGACACCGCGCAGGTTTCAACAGTGGTAATGCCGCCGCGCGGCGGAAACTTGCCGACCACGTGATCACGCGGCAGCGGCGTGCCGCGCAGGATGCGATCGACACGCGACTTCGTCGCGGGCCACAACGGCAAACCATCGCCCCACAGATTGGTGATCGCGAGATCATTCGCGCGTTGCAGCGCGTCTTCGTACGTTTCGCCTTCGACTTTGAGCATCGGCACCGCGCCGGGCGCGGCCTTGGCATACACCGACTGCCAGCGCGTGAGGCCGTCGTAGAACTCCTGCTTGCGCGTGGTGAGCGCGAGGATATCGCTGCCCGGCAAAAACATATCGATCGGAAAGGTAATCATCGCGGCATCGGGCGCCAAGCCCAATCCCGAAATCGCGTTGGTCATCACCCCTTTGAAATCCGCCCGCGTCAGTGTAACGGTGGGGATGCCGAGGGTTTCGATTCTAGCGGCTGCACGGCCGCAAGCTGTGGCGCAGGACCCTCAAGCCGCGTTGCCGATAATGACGGCATCGACCCCGCTTTGTTTGACCAACCGCGCGGTTTCTTCTTCGCCGATCAGCGCGTTGCCCTGCGGATACGCATCGATGGGCAGAATTTCCACATCCGGGAAATCTTTTTCAAACAATTCTTTAATCAGCGGCAGCGTGCGAAACGCCTGCCACTGTTCGTTGGTGACGAAGCCGATTTTTTTTCCCGCAATGCCATCAAGGCGTGGCGCGTGCGGCTGCGTGATCTCAATCGCGCCGGACGGATCATAGAACTCGAGTTGTACCATGGCATTCTCCAATGATTCGAAACGGGCAGCATCGTAGCATGCAGTCGCCGGAACGTCTCGTGATACGCTTTGTAAAATAAAATTCGGGGCATACGCATGGACTACCTTATCACCGACACCCAGCGCGCTTGGCAATTAAAAGCGCGCGAATTCGCCGAAAGTGAAATTCGCCCGCTATCACTCGCGCGCGATCAGATTGCCGAACCCGCCGCTACCTTTGACTGGGAAATCATCAAAAAAGGTTCGCGGCTCGGCATTCGCACCGCCGCCGTGCCCGTCGAGTACGGCGGCCACGGCATCGACTTCACCACACAAGCGTTGATGATCACGGAAATGGCCAAGGCCGACAGCGCCATCGCAAAAACCTTCAGCCAAAGCTGGAAGTGGAGCCACCTGATTGTCGATAACGGCAACGACGAGCAGAAAAAACGTTTCTTCGATGCCTTCGTGCATGATGACCAGTTCGTGCTCGGCGGCGGCATCACCGAACCCAACGCCGGATCGGACAACCGCCTGCCGCCGGAAGACGATCCGAAATCCGGCTTACAACTGCGCGCGACGCTCGACGGCGACACCTGGGTGTTAAACGGCGCCAAGTGCTACATCGCCAATGCCAACATTGGCAAACTGATTTTCGCCTTCACTCGCACCGACCCGAACGCGCCGGTGCAGGATGGCACGACCATCTTCGCCGTGCCGCACGACACGCCGGGACTGAAAGTCGGAAAGGTGTTCAACAAACACGGTTGGCGCTTCTACCAAAACGCCGAGTTGTTTTTCGAGAATGTGCGCGTGCCCGACAGCAACCGCTTAGGTGCGCTGAATGGTGCGCTTAATGGCGCGCACAAAAAACACGGTGGCAAGAACAGTAAATTCGGCGATCTGGAATACGCCGCCAACGCGCTGGGCATCTGCGATGCCGCGATTGAAATGGCCACCGCACACGGGCGCACGCACCGGCAGGCGGGCACGCGCCTAAACGAGCACCAGTTATTTCAGTTAAAGCTTTCGGAAATGCATATGCAGACCGAAGCGCTACGCTCCTTCGTAGTGCGTATCGCAGCCGAGAGCGATTGCACCGCCGACATCTCGCGCAAACACAATATGTTTCTGATGAACTTTTCGACCGATGCGATGCAGCGCGTGTGTTATCTCAATCTCGACATTCACGGTCGCGCCGCCAAGGGAGAGATCAGCGCGCGGGCAGAGAAGCTGGTGCGCGACGCGATTATCTGGACACACATCGCGGGGGATTCGGTGCAGCGGATGAAGGCGGTTAAGGCCTTGCTGTAAACAACTCCACCACGACCGTCATTCTGGCGAAAGCCAGAATCCAGTTTGTTCATATACGCGAAGCGTCTATACAGGGTCTTCGACCTGGTTTACGACCTGGATTCTGGCTTTCGCCAGAATGACGATGATGGAGGTAACGCAGTAATCTACTTCGTCAGCGCCAGATCCTTCAAAAATGCACGCAGTTGCGCATCATCACGATCCATCTGTTTGCGCGCGTCGGCGCTGGGCAGATACTCGCTGGACCAGAAATTTTCATCGAGTTCTTTTTTCCACTCCGCTGATTCGGTAAGCCGCTTAAACACACGATCCCAGTACGCGAGTTGCGCGGGCGTGAGGTTTTTAGCGCCCAAAAAAGTCCGGGAATTCGACACCACGGCGTCAAAACCCTGCTCGCGCCATGTGGGCACATTGGCCAGCACGCCGCCCAAGCGTTTGGGCGCCGCCACAGCCACCACGCGCACCTGGTTATTGCGCAGGAGTGAAGCTGCCAATGCGGCCGTCACTGGCGCCACATCGACGTGTCCACCCATCACTGCCGTGGTCGCGGCTCCCCCAGAGGGGAAGATCACGTTGCGCGTCTTCTTGATGTCCACGCCGCCCAGATGCAGCGCCACGGCGAGCCCCTGGTGATTCGGATTGCCGATGCTGGTGGCGATGCCCAGACTCAACGAAGTCACGTCCTTTTTCAGACGATCGATAAGATCGGCGCCGCCCTTGATAGGCGAATCCGGCTTCACCGTCACCGAAATGTATTCGGTGAACAAATTGACGACCTGTGTGAATTCGGTATAACTCGGCCCGCGTCCGACGATGTTGTTGGTGAGCATCGATTTGTTGGCGAGCGTCAGGTAATGGGGATCCGCCTGCTGCGTAATGTAGTTATAGGCCATCGCGCCGCCACCGCCGGGTTTGTTGACCACTGTGACCGGCACGTCCATCGCTTTTTGATCCTGAAACACTTTCACCATCAGCCGCAGGATGCGATCCGAGCCGCCGCCGGGCGCATTGATCGCCACCAGCTCGACGGGCTTGACGGGCTTCCATGGGGGATCGGCCGCAAATGCCGGCGCGACCGGTGCGATGATAAGCATCAACGCCGCTGCCGTGCATGACCTACCGCACAGCCCGTACAAAATTTTTCGTTGCATGTTCAGGTATCCTCCTGCGTGGGATTCTAGCGCGCTATCATCCGCCGCGAAACCAATTCAAGCGAGAAATCATGGCCACGACTCCACCGACAAACATTACCCTGCGCACCTCCAACAGCACGCGCCCGGTACTGGATTTGCTCCTACCCGGTTTTGAACGCGCGGCCGGCCACAAGGTTACGCTGATACTCGACACCGCGAAAAATTCTCTGGCGCGCATCAAGGCCGGCGAGCGCGCAGACGCCGCCGTGCTGCTGGATAAATCTATCGATGAACTGGCCGGCATGGGCGTGCTGATCGCAGACAGCCGCCAACCTTTTTCGCGCTCCACCATCGGCATCGGCGTGTTGCAAGGTGCGCCCAAGCCCGACATCAGCACGGTTGCCGCCTTCAAGCAAACGCTGCTCAACGCCAAATCCATCGCGCACACCGTGCATGGCCCCAGCGGCGCGTATTTTCTGGAGCTATGTGAGCGACTCGGCATCGCAGAACAAGTGAAACCCAAAACGGTGACGCGCCCCGGCGGCTACATTGGCGTGGTGGTCACAGCGGGCGAGGCCGAGATGGCGTTTCAGCAGATTTGCGAGTTGCTGGCGGTGCCGGGCATTGAGTTGGTGGGGCCGATACCGGAAGCGGTGCAATACAACTTTGATTCCAAGGCGGCGATTTTTACCGATTCAAAGAATCAGGACGCGGCGCGGGATCTGTTGAAATATTTTGCGCGACCGGAGCATGCGGCTACGTTCATCAAGGCGGGGTTGGGACAACTACGCGATTGAGAAATCCTCGCCACCGTCATTCTGGCGAAAGCCAGAATCCAGTTCGTTCCTCTATTCTCAAACAACCTCGGCATACCGATCGAGCCAGCCCGGATTCGAGGCTTCTATCAATTCCAATTTCCACGCGCGCTTCCAGAACTTCAAAGCCTTTTCCCTTGCAATGGCAGATTCCATCGCCTCGTGAATTTCGTACCAAACCAGCATATGCACGCCGTAGCGTTTGGTAAAACTCTCTACGAAATCATTCTTGTGCTCCCACACGCGCTTTACCAGATCGGACGTAACGCCAATGTAGAGGGTGCCGTTTTTCTTGCTTGCAAGGGTATACGCAGGGTTGCATTGTCACTGGATTCTGGCGTACGCCAGAATGACGGTTGGGATTATTACTTCCCCAACCGCGGCGGCCCCTGCGTCAGCGTCGGTATGCGATACAACCCTTCCTGCGCGGTGATGTAGAGGACGCTCTTGCGCGGGCCAGAGAACGCGACGTTGGTGGGTTTCTTCGGCACCGCGATATTGCCGAGATAGCGCCCCATCCGGTCGAACACCTGCACGCCGGTAATCGCGGTCACATAAAAACGCCCTTCAGCATCAATCGCCATGCCGTCGCCGCCGCTGTCTTTGCCCTCGGGTATGTCGCGCAGACGCATGAACACGCGGCGGTTGCGCAGCGTGCCGTCGGGCTGCACGTCCCACGCGGGCATATCCGCCTCCACCGTGTCGGCGACGATCAGCGTTTTGCCATCGAGCGTGAGCGTTAATCCATTGGGCCGCGTCGTCGTATCGTCCACCATGATCGCCTGCGTTGCGCCGGGCGGCAGGTAATACACATGGTGCTTGCGTCCCTTGGGTATCGGGCGCGGGCCGGGATCGGTGAAGTAAAGGCCGCCTTTCGCGTCCGCGATCACATCATTCGGCAACATCATCGGCGCGGCCCCCGTGCCGCGCGTGACTTCGGTGTAATCCCCGTTGGCCGCGATGCGCACGATGCGCTTGCCGTCGCTTTCGACGCCGATCAATTCGCCCTTGGGCGTAAACGCGAGACCATTCGTGGTGTTGGATTTTTCGCGCAACACGGCAATTTTGCCGTGCGAGTCCATGCGATAAATGCGCTGCGCCGCGCGCAGATCCGTGAAATACAAACCGCCATCCGGCGTGCCCAGCGGGCCTTCGGTGAAGAGAAATCCTTCCTGCACCAGTTGCACCTTCGCATCCGGCGCGATCACGTTCGACAGGCTGTCGCTGTGTGGCGTGGACGCGCAACCCGTGAGCAGCAAGGCCGCTGCCAGCATCATCAAAGACCCTATTTTTCGCATGGCACCCCCCGATAAATTATCAATAAAAACAGATAGTTATAAGACGCCACTCAGCAGCCATCAATCGCTATTGGCTTTCTGCCACGCACCGACACTGGCATAGGTCGTGAGTCGCTCTTTTTTCTGTAGCGGCAACACCAAACGCTCCGCGTCCTTTGCGCCAAAGAAAACGTCCTTGTCGCCTGCCCACGTAAGCTTGCCGGACAGCGTGCCGTTAACGATGCGCCCCTCGAACACCGCTTGCGCCCGGCGGTTGGGTTTCAAATCTCGCCGGACGACTACCGCCTTGAATGTCACCGCGCCCGTGCGCTCATCGTAGGCGCCGTCGGCAAAGCGGCCGCGCCGACCTTCGATGTTGCCATCCCAATACACGATCTCACCCAGCAATAACCCGCCGCTGCGCCAGAGCTGCGCCCGATGCCCGTAGGTGTGATCTTCGGTAGAGCGCACTTTCGCAAACTCACCCAGGGGTTGCACCAGCGTCTTTGCCGGTTCAGCACCGTGCGCTAATGCCGCAAACAGGCTCAACACGATGCCCATGCAAAACCAAAATGCGCGCGCGGCATTCATGCGCGGCGTGCCGCTAATTTTTAGCCAGCTTCTGCACACGCCAGTTCAGCGGATCGGCGATGTAAATATTTTCCTGTTGATCGAGCGCGATCAAATGCGCTTCGCCGTATTGATTCGGCCCTTTGCCCTGACTGCCGGTGATGCCCAGCACGTTGCAGTTTTCGTCGAGCTTCATCACTTTGCCCGCGTGACCGTGCGCCATCATCATGTGGCTCTGGTCGTTGCACAGGCACAGGCCGCACGGCGTGCCGGGGTGGCTGGTCTCGCGCACATAGTTGCCGTCGGCGTCGAACACTTGGATGCGCTGGTTGGAGCGGTCGGCGATATACAGCAAACCGTTTTTGTTAATCACGATGGAGTGCGGCTGATCGAATTGCCCCGCCGCCTTGCCGGTGCCGCCCCAGGTTTTCAGGTGTGCGCCGTCGGGGGCGAATTTATGCACCAGGGAGTTGCCTTTGCCATGGCCCTGAGTGATGTAGACCTCGCCCTTGGGGCCGAACGCGAGATCGTTAGGCTCGTCAAAACATTTGAGATGCCCGGCCTGATGCCACTCACCCGCGCGCCCTTTCACGCCCAGCACCATGAGAATGCGCCCATCGGCGGTCATTTTCACCACGAAGTGCGCGCCGGTGTCGGTGGCCCAGATGTTGCCTTCGCGGTCGATGCGCAAGCCGTGCGGATTGGTGAACACGCCGCGCGCCATGGTTCGCAAATAGTTGCCCGCGTTGTCGAACTCCATCAGCGCGTGTTCACCGCGATTAAACACGAGAATATTGTTTTTGGCGTTGACCGCGACGCCGGAGCAGGGGCCGAAGTTGATGCCGGCGGGCAGTTTAAAAATATCAGCGACGGGGGTGTAACCGAGATCAGGGATTTGAGTTGTCATGGCGTGAGGATAGGTAGGTTGATTTTTCCGGCGGAGGTCGCCGGCGGTTTTTGCAGTGAAGCACGGAGCGTATCAGGTCTCGCTGCATCAGGCGATCACGCGCCGGCGCGCAACGCGTATGCGCACGGGAATTATGGCGCAAAAACAAATGATTACCCTCGGTCATGCCAGCCACAGCGGGCGCCCGCGACGGGGGCATCTGCTAGAATTCGCGAGCCGTAATTACCGCCCGCCTCCATCGTTTAGTGAAAGGCCCCATGCGCCTCGTCAGTTTTGAAGTGCAAACCACGCTCGGCAAATTCGAGCGCATCGGCGCGTTGGCGCATGACACGATCGTCGATCTCAACGCCGCGTGTACCGCGTATTTCGCCACGTCGCAGGAGGCCAATGCCGCGCGCCGTCAAGCGTTGGCACTGGTGCCGCCCGACATGATTGCGTTTCTGGAAGGTGGCGCCGTTGGCCGCGAGATGGCGGACAAGGCCGTCGCGTACGCGGGCGAACGGCTGCGCGGCGAAACATCGCCGCTCGGCCCTGACGGTCAACGCCTGACGTTTGACGAAAGCGAAATCCGCTGGCTGGCGCCGGTGCCGCGCCCGCCGATGATTCGCGACGGCATTTTGCTGCTCGATCATTACCGCGTGGGCATGGAGCGTTTGTTCAAAATCGGCAAGGAAGATTTGATTCCGCCCGCCGCGCGTTCGATTCCGATTTACTGGAAGCCCAGCCGCGCCGCCGTCGCGGGCCACCGGCAGCCGATTCAATGGCCGCGCTACAGCGAAAAACTCGATTACGAATTTGAACTGGGTTTGTATATCGGCAAGCGCGGCAAAAATATTCCCGTCGAGCGCGCGTGGGAGCACGTCGCCGGCTACACTGTGTTCAATGATCTCGGTCTGCGCGATTTGCAGCCCGCCGAAATGTCGTTGCGCCTTGGCCCGACCAAGGCCAAGGACTTCGAAACCTCCAAGGTGATGGGGCCGTGCCTGGTCACCGCGGATGAGCTGCCGGGCGTTGCCAGGGGCGAGCATTTGCGCATGACCACGCGCATCAACCAGGAAACCTGGTTTGACGGCAAGATCAGCGGCTGGGCTTTCACCTTCGCCGAATTCATCGCGTATGTGTCGCGCGAAGAAACGCTGGAAGTCGGCGACTTTTTCGGCTCCGGCCCGCCCGCGTTCAGCGTAGGCTTTGAACTCGACCGCTGGATCAAGCCGGGCGACACGCTCGAATGCGAGATCGAAGGTATCGGCAAGCTGGTGAATCGCATCGTGCGTGAATAACGCAGGATGCTTCTACAGGAGACTCCCATGAAAACGCCGCGTTTATTCGTTGTCGTGATTGCGCTGGTTGCACTTTGCATGACCGGCGCCGCGCACGCACAAACCTATCCGTCGCGCGTGGTGCGCTACATCGTTACCGACGCCGCCGGCAGCGGCACCGATTTGCTGGCGCGCATTGTCGCGGAAGGTCTCACCGAAGCGTTCGGCCACCAGGTGATTGTCGATAACCGTCCGGGCGCGGGCGGCAACATCGGCGCGGAACTCGGCGCGCGCGCCAACGCCGACGGCTACACACTGGTGCAGGTGGCCACTACGCACGCGGTGAACGCCACGCTGTATAAAAATCTCGGCTACAACCTCACCCGCGATCTCACCGGCGTGTCGCAACTGGCGGGCGGGCCGTCGGTGGTGGTGGTGTCGTCGAATGCGCCGGCGAAGACGGTGGCCGATTTCGTCGCCGCGGCCAAGGCCAAACCCGGCGCGCTGACCTACGGCTCGGCGGGCACCGGCACGTGTTCGTTTCTCGCGGGCGAATTGTTCCGGCGGCAAGCCGCGCTGAACATGATGCACGTGCCGTACAAAGGCGGGCCGCCGGCGGTTACCGCGGCGGTGTCGGGCGAAATCTCGGTTTATTTTTCACCGATGTCGGCGGCGCTGCCGATGGTGCGCCAGGGCCGCTTGCACGCGCTGGCGGTGTCCACCGCCAAACGTCTCGAGCAATTGCCCAACGTACCGACGGTCGCCGAAGCGGGCTTGCCCGGTTATCAATTCACCTGCTGGTACGGCCTGATGGCGCCCGCCGCCACGCCGCCCAAAGTGATCGCGGCGGTGCATGCCGCCGTGGTCAAGGTGCTGGCGAATCCGAACGCGCAAAAGCGGCTTGCGGATTTGGGATTCATCGCCGTAGGCGACAAGCCGGAAGAATTTACCGCGCATGTCAAAGCGCAGGTCGAAGCGTTGCGGCCCATCGTGCGCGAATTACCCTCACCCCAATAACAAAATAACTCAATAAAAACAAATACTTATGATAATATCTCGCCATGGCATTGGCTACGCTGCCGGCACACTGGCGCTCGCGGTCTGGGTTGATGCAGCGCATGCGCAACGTAGCGACGACGCCGCGCGCGGCTTTCCCGCGCGCCCCATCCGCGTGGTGATCGGCTTCACGCCCGGTGGCCAGCCCGACATCGTGACGCGATTGATCGCGCCCAAACTCGGCGAGCTGCTCGGCCAGCCGCTGGTGGTGGACAACCGCCCCGGCGCGGGCGGCACCGTCGGCACCAAGATCGTGGTCGATGCACAGCCCGATGGTTACACGATCTTGACCGCATCATCGTCGCACGCGGTGGCGCCAGCGATCTACGCCAAGCTGCCGTACGATTCGCTGAAAGACATCGTGGGCATTTCCATGACCTCCGCCGCCTCGTATGTGCTGGTGGCCGCACCCGCGCTCGGCATCAAAAGCGTGCAGGAGCTGGTGGCGATGGCGAAGGCAAAGCCGGGGCAGCTCAATTATTCCTCGGCGGGCACCGGCAGCGGCATGCACTTCGCGGTGGAGGTGTTCAAGCAAGCGACGCAAATCGATGCGACGCACGTACCGTATAAAGGCGTGCCCGAAGCAATGAACGACGTGGTAGGCGGTCGCGTGCAATTCACTCTGGCGCCGCTCGGTGCATCCATCGGCCTGGTGCGCGAAGGCCGGCTGCGCGGATTGGCGGTGGCCTCACCCAAGCGCGCCGGCGTGCATCCCGATATACCCACCATCGCGGAATCAGGCTATCCGGGCTTTCGCTGGGATTCCTGGAGCGGCCTCTTCGCACCCGCGAAAACCCCGCGCGCCGTCATCAACCGTTTGAATCGCGACGTGGTGCGCGTGCTCACCGAGCCCGAGATGCAACAGCGCTTTGCGACCATGGGCATGGAAACCGCGCCCACCACGCCGGAGCAAATCGATAAATTCGTCGCGGATCAACTGGCGCTGGTGATGCAGTTGGCGAAGAAGGCGGGCATACAGGCACGCTAACACGTAGGGATTTAGTTAGCGTGCGGCATCGGGGAGCACTTGATCTGGCACCACGTGTCCGACTGCTATTGGAAATCTGAATGCGTCAAATCGACCCACACCTGCCATTTGATCTACTCCGAAGCAGCCGTTCAGGCCCATGGCGAACAGCAGGCGCTTTGGCGCTTGCTGCTACGACACTAATCCGCCTTGATACCCGCGTCCTTGATCACCTTCGCCCACTTCGCGATTTCGATTTTAATGGCAGCGGCGAATTCCTCGGGCGAGTTGCCGATGCCCTCCAGACCGAGTGCGGCGAATTTGACGCGCACATCAGCCAGCGCAAGCGCCTTGGCCGATTCGAGATGGATCTGGCGGATGATCGTTATTGGCGTTTTGGCCGGCGCGAGTACGCCATACCAATTGGAAAAATCAAAACCCGCATAGCCCGACTCGGCAATAGTCGGCAATTCCGGGACCACCGACGAACGCTTTAACGAGGTCACTGCAAGCGCGCGCAGCTTCCCCTCACGAACCAGCGGCAAGATATTCGCTGTGGAACTGAACATCATCGTAACGCGCCCGCCAAGCAGGTCCGTCACTGCCGCGCCAGCGCCCTTGTAGGGAATGTGCCGTAGGTCAAGGTTTGCCGCGGATTTCAGCAACTCAGCGGCGATGTGTGTGGCGCTGCCGCTGCCGGCAGAGGCGAACGTGAGTCCGCCCGGTTGTGCTTTGGCCAAGGCAACCAATTCCTTGATGCTCTTCGCCGGCACGGCATTGTGCACGGCTAGAACTGTCGGCGAAATGGCAACGGGCGACACCGGCGCGAAATCTTTCTCCGGGTCATACGCCAATTTGTACAAACTTGGATTGATGGCGAGCTGTGATTGACCCAGCAGGCCCAGCGTGTAGCCATCCGGCGCCGCCTTCGCGACGCGGTCGGCTGCAATACTACCGCCAGCGCCAGTCACATTGTCGATCACCACCGGCTTGCCCCATGTCTCGGTTAACTTTTGCCCAAGCAAACGCGCGACAGTGTCCGGCGTATTGCCGGGCGGGAACCCGAGTACGAGGTGTATCGGCTTTTCGGGGTAAGGCGTTTGTGCGGCTGCACTGCCCGCTATCACCAGCGCCAATAGGCCAAACTTGAGTTTGAGTAACCGCGAGGAATTGCACTGAACACTTATCATATCCGCCACCTTTCGCGAAAGGCGCGCCGGGATACGCCAAGTTACGGGGCTGGGAGTGCGCGCTATGCGTACAGGCAGTCATCCAGTGCGCATCGTAGGCTGATATAGGGCACAGCACAACAGGCGTTAAATTGCCCTTTCAACGGGAATTGCTGGCATAGCGAAACGTAACAAGGAACGGCAGCAATTGGCCGAAAGTTGCCCGTCGCCAAGCCCAGCCATCACACGCCCTCTCCAATAAAATCTCGACTTTCACACTTGGCCCGCAAGCTAATCACTCCCCCTTGATCCCCGCCGCCTTCATCAGCGGCCACCATTTGTCGATCTCGGCCTTGTGAAACACGGCGAGCGAGCGCGGCGTCTGCTCTGACACCGGCGGAATTTCCTGGCCGAGATCGGCAAAACGCTTGCGCACGGTGGGATCCGCGAGCGTATCGACGATGGCCGCGTTGAGCTTGAATTTGGCGTCGCGCGATGTGCCCTTGGGCGCCCAGATGCCGTGCCACACTGTTGTATACAAGCCAGGCATGCCGGCTTCGTCGGTGGTGGGGATTTCCGGCGCGGCGGCCTGACGCTTGCTTGTGGTCACCATGTAGGCGCGCAGCTTGCCCGCGCGCACCTGCTCGATCGCGCCCGATATCTGCGTCATGTAAAGATCAATCTCGCCCGCCAGCAGCGCCTGCACCGCCGGCGCGCCGCCGCGATACGGCACAAAATCCATCTTCACGCCGACGCGATTCAAAAAATACAGGCCGCCGATATGTGATGAGCTGCCGATGCCGCCGGTGCCGATCTGAATCTTGCCCTGATTGGTCTTGATCCATTGCACCAGTTCCTTGAGATTCTGCGCGGGCACCACGCTGCGCGTGATGACCATTTGCGGATTGGTCGCGATCATCGCTATCGGTTCGAGATCGGTCAGCAGGTCGTAGGTGAGTTTGTATTACGCGCCGTTCACCACGTGCGTGCCCCAATGCCCGATGGACAGCGTATAGCCGTCGGGGGCTGAACGCACCACACGCGCCACGCCGATGCTGCCGCCGGCGCCGGTGGTGTTGTCCACGATGATGGTTTGCCCGAGAAACCGCCGCATCGGCTCGCTCATGATGCGCGCCAGCGTGTCGGTGGGGCCGCCCGCGGAAAACGGCACGACGATGGTGATCTGCCGCGTGGGCCATGGTTGGGCCACGGCGGTTGAAATCGTACCGATAGTAAAGACTGCACAAAACCAAATTACAACGAGGTGCGTTTTCATGCTGGCCTCCTGTCTGGCTAAGTCAGGGTTACGTCCGGGTTATTTCAGCTTATTTCACCTCTATCTTGCGCTCCTTCACCACGCGCCGCCACTTGGCGATTTCTTCGCTGACGTGGCGGGTCATGTCCTCCGGGCTGCCGGGGCGCATGTCGCCGCCCGCCTCGGTAAATTGTTTGATCACATCATTGCCGCCCATGACCGCGCGCAGTTCACGATTTAATTTCGCAATAATGGGCTTCGGCGATCCGCCTGTCGCGCCCATGCCCGCGAACGACGTCACCTCATAGCCCGGCAGTATCTGCGACACCGGCGGCAGCTCCGGCATCTGCGGCGAACGCTCCTTGGAGCAGATGGCGATGCCACGGATGCGGTTGGCACGTATATGCGGTGAAGCGCCGGTGAGCGTCATGAACATGAAATCCAGCCGCCCGCCGATCATATCGGTCAGTGCATCGGGGCTGCCTTTGTACGGAATATGCACGGTGTCCGTGCCCGCCATTGAATTAAACAACTCGGCCGCGAGATGAAACACCGAGCCGATGCCGACTGAACCATAATTTAATTTGCCGGGACTTTTTTTCGCCAGCGCGATCAACTCCGTCGTGCTGCGCGCCGGTGTATCGTTGCGCGCGGTAAGCACAAAAGGATAGGTGACAATGGTCGTAATCCAGTCAAACTCCTTCAGCGGATCGTACGGCGTTTTTACCGACGCCGCATGCGCGGTAAACGCACCGCTGATAAATATCAGCGTGTAACCATCCGGCGTCGCTTTTGCAACGAGGTTCGCACCAATCGCACCGCCCGCGCCGGGACGATTCTCAATCACGAAGGTTTGGCCCATGCGCTCGGTGAGCCTGGGCGCGAGCACGCGCACCAGAAAATCCGAACTGCCGCCCGCCTGAAAGCCCGACACGATGCGCACCGGACGCGCCGGGTAACCCGCTGCCTCCGATGTCGCATTGGCGGCGTGCGCCGCGGGACCTGCCGCCGCGCACAGGGCCAGCACCGCCATGGTGAGCTTCTTCATGCGCCGCTTCACGATCTATTGCGGCTTGTAGCCGATCTGCTTCACCAGGTTGGCGTACAGCACGATTTCTTTCTTGATCAGGGCGGTGAGTTCTTCCGGTGTGGAACCCACGGCGTCCAGGCCCTGACTGGCGAGGCGCTCTTTGATATCCGGCAGCCGAAGTATACGCATCAGTTCCTGCGAAATTTTAGACACCAGCGGTCGGGGCGTTTTCGCCGGCATCATCACGCTGTGCCAGACAATCTGCTCGAAGCCGGGCAGCGATTCGGCGATGGCCGGCACATCCGGTAGCACGGGACTGCGCTTCAAGCCCGTCGCGCCCAGCGCACGCAACTTGCCCGCGTTGATCTGCGGCAAAGCCACCAGCGGACTCATAATGAACATCTGCACTTCGCCCCCGAGAATGGCATTGACCGCCTGCCCGGTGCCTTTGTAACTGATGGCGACGGTTTTAACACCCGCCATGTGGTTGAACAATTCCGCCGCCAGCAGATTGTTGGTGCCGG
The DNA here is from genome assembly GCA_947467315.1 of Betaproteobacteria bacterium. GTDB lineage: Bacteria > Pseudomonadota > Gammaproteobacteria > Burkholderiales > SG8-41 > UBA5216. The sequence goes on from CANIID010000012.1 coordinate 22,615, forward strand.
TGGTCGCGTAATTGAGTTGCCCCGGTCGCGATTTGGCGAGCGCGATAAATTCGGGCACGGTCTTCGCCTGCACGCCCGGATGCACCACCATGAAATAGGCGCCCGAGGTGATCTGCGTGATGGGCTGGTAGTCGCGCACGGGGTCATACGGCAGCTTGATATATACGCTGGGGCTGATGGTGAGCCCCGATGAGGTCGCCAGCAGCAGCGTATAGCCGTCGGGCGCGGCCTTCGCGCCGAGATCAAATCCGACGATGCCGCCGGCGCTGCCGCGATTGTCGACTACCACCGATTGTCCCCAGCTCTCGGTGAGCTTTTGCCCCAGCATGCGCGACAGCAGATCGCTCGGCCCGCCGGCGACGAACGGCGCGATAAAGCGAATCGGGCGGTTGGGATAGCCGGTCGCGGCATCGGCCGCCACGGCACCCGTTGCGACACACGGCAAGAGTGTCAGCAGTAAACCCCGTAACCCATACGATGTGTGTTTCATGGCAACTCCCCCACGTTGACGACGAGCGAATGTTATACGCTTTTTTTGCGCAACGGCCACCGTGCCACGGTAACCGGGTGAACTGGCCTGCGCGCTACTCCGCGTCCACGCTGATGCCGAGCTCTTTCACCAGCCGGCGCCACAGCGGCACCTCCTGCGCGATAAAGCGCTGAAACGCCTCGGGGCTGCTGCCCAGCGCCTCCGCGCCGTCGGCTTTGTAGCGCTCCGCGATCGCGGCGGATCGCGCGGCCCTGGCGGCGTGCGCACTTAAGGTTTGCAATATCGCCATCGGCGTTTTTGCCGGCGCGGCCCAGCCTTCAAACGCCCAGGCTTCGTATCCGGCGACGCCTTGCTCCGCGAGCGTCGGCAAATCCGGCAGCAGGCTGGAGCGCTGGGCGCTGCTCATGCCGAGCGCGCGCAGCTTGCCGATTTTTAACAGCGGCGTGGCGCTGACGATGCCCGCCATCGAAACGTCTATGCGGCCCGCCATCAAGTCGAGCAATGCCGGCGCGACGCCCTTGTAGGGCACATACGTGGTCTGCGCGCGTATGCCCGCCACCGACAAAAATCGCATCGCCACCAGATGCGTGCCGCTGCCGATGTTGGTTGCGCCGAGGGTCAGCTGGCTGGGCTGGGCTTTGGCGTACGCAATGAGATCGCCCACCGATTTAATGCCCGAGCCAGCGTAGCCCACCAAGAGATACGGCGCGCGCGTCAGTTGCGTGACCGCGGCGAAATCCTTGACCGGATCAATCACCAAATCCTTAATCAGAGCCGGTGCAAAGGTGAAACTCGGCGTCACCGCCAGCAACGTATAACCATCGGGCGCCGCCTTGGCCACGGTGGTGAGCGACGGCACGCTGCCCACGCCGCCGCTGGCGCGGTTGTCCACCACAATTTGCTGGCCGATGCTTTCGCTGACCTTCTGCGCGAACAAGCGCATGGTGATATCGGTCGAGCCGCCCGGCGGCTGGGCGACGATGAGGCGGATGGGTTTGGTGGGGTAGCTTGTCGTGGGTTGCGCGGCGGTCGCTTGCGTAAATAGCGCAGCAATCAAAGCCGGTACGACGCTCACACTAGATGAACCCTTACCCGTCATTCTGGCGCAGGCCAGAATCCAGTAAGTAACATGATCCGAAGGATCTGACTTCAGTATGCTGCGCATCATTAACGAACTGGATTCTGGCCTGCGCCAGAATGACGGGGCGAGATGGTCACTGACGGGGCGGAGTAGTCACGCGATCAGCGATGCTGGTTCAGAAAATTGAGCGTGGCGCGCGCGCTGTTGTCCGGATCGGCACCCGCCGCGTGATAGCCATCCGTCGGCATTATTTTGAGTTCGAGATTTTTGATGTGCTGGCGATAAGCCTCGACTTCCGCTTTGTCGCGGTAGGGCGATTCGGTGGTCAGCACCAGCACCGGGCAGGTGATGTGTTCGAGGTCGGGCCGCACGTCGATGCTGCTCACCCACTTGAGGTACGCCTGCATTGTCGTCAGCGACGTGCTGCCCATGAGATCGACCCACCAGTCGATGCCGCGCTCCGGCATTTGGGTACCGAGGCGGCTGCGCATGGTGCTGCGCACCCAACTGCGCATGCCTTGATGGGCCATGTGATCGACCCAGCCCTTGGCCTTGGGCGGCAATATCGGTGTTGAACACAGCGTGATCGTTTTCACCAGATCGGGCCGCGTCGCCGCCAGCTTGATGACATTGATGCCGCCGCTTTTGCCGCCGATGACATGCACCGGCGCATCCGACAATTGATTGATCACGCGCACAAAATCATCGACGAACAACTCGGTGGTGTATTCAAAACCCTCCGGCACCGCGCCGGTTCTTCCAAAACCGCGTTGATCGATGCGGATCAAACGGTAGTAACGCGACAGATGCGGCATCCAAGGCCGCCATGCGTCGGTATTCTCGTTCGCGCCATGCACAAACAGGACGGTGTCGGGCTTCGCCCAAGGGTCGGTGTAGTCATCGACGGTGTAATAGAGTTTTAAATCCGGCGGCAGATCGAGATACGGCATGGCTCTTCCTAAAACACGATTGAATGGATTAAACGGCGAATTACTTGCGAAACGCCTTGACCATCGCGGAAATACCACTGAGCACCAGATCTGTCGTTTGTGCCCATGAGTCGGTGTCGGGCGCCTTCGCAAGACGACGTTCGCGCGCGCGGGCGCGCGCCGGATCATCCAGCAGCGCCTCCTTCATTGCAACGGCAATACGCACAGGATCCTTGCCGCGCGCCTTGCGCTCGGCAAGCGCCTCTAGGGTTTTCTCCACCGCCCGCGCGTCAAGCACCGACAGCGGCGCGCGGCAGTGCCCGCAGGCCGTATCCTGCGTGATATCGATCGGCCCACCGCATCCGGAGCAACGCACTTCGGCCAAACGCTCCTTGATCGAACTCAGCTCGCGCAGGGTAAGGTTACGCACGAATTCTTTCTCGCGCAAAAAATGGAAGAACGACGTCAGTCTGCCGTGGTTCTGGACGCAGCGGTGATAGCTCACGGGACCACTCTTCACAATGTCGTTGGTCAGCTTCAGTGTTTGCTTGCAACGCGGGCACGCCATGCGCTCGGGCAGCGCATGGCGCACGTCGGCGCGATGCACATGGATTTTTTTGAACAACTCGATCACACCGCCCGGCGCGAGCTGCGCGCTCTCCAGACTGTCGAACCAGATGACGCAGCAGGGATAACAGATTTCCACCCCCACCTCGCCACCCGTGAGGTTCTCGAAATGTTCCTGCTGCATGCACGTGCCACAGCCAGGGCAGGCGGGCCCGGCTGCAATCTGTATATCGTTGGAAGGTGTCATGCGTGCCATTGCTCTCGTTAACTTCGCGTAAGGGCCGTTTTCACCGTGCCGGATAACTCGCGAAAATTTTGTTCGCCTGAAACAGATAGGTCTCGGCGTAGTCGTCGATCACCGGTTTGCGTCCTTGCGCTTCCATCGCGCCCGCGAGCAGCATCCAGTTCAGCACTTCGTGCTGACCGGCGGCTTCGAGTTGGGCCGTGGTGCGGCTACGCCAGTACGCGTAGTCGCCCGTCTTGAAAGCTTCGAGCAACTTGCGGTCGGATGCGTGATCGGGAATCATGCGCGCGGTGTTGGTCGATAGCGCCGCATGCGACCAGCTTGATGAGGCCATCAGCACCACGCGATACGGGGTGGCGGCGATGATGCCCGCGAGTTTCGCGCCGATGTCCATGCACAGCGCTGGCGACGGACCCGGCGGATCGGGAATCGCGGGCCGCGCCACATCACCCAGCAATCGCGCGCGGTGGCTGCCGCGTGAGTTGAGCACATCGCTGCCATAGCAATTCACATGAAACGGCACGATGGGGTGCGGAAACCCAACCCGGTCGTAATCCAGATACGCCAGCGTGTTGGTGAACGCGGTGGCGAGCACGCTCTGATGCAGCGTCTGGTACGCGTAAGGCATCAGCACGCCCTGCTGAATCAGCCCGGTGGTCAGTACTTTCGCGCCGTCGCGATGGCCGCGCAGCTTGAACGTCCAGTCGTTCGGCTCGCCCCATGCGTTGCCGGCCTCGGCGTAGCGCTTGCGGCTCCACGGCTGCGACTGAAAATCGTCGTCCAGCCCGAAAATGCAAAACGGCGGAATGATGTCTTCGCGAAAATTTTCGTATTGATCGTCGCCGAAAATCACGATGAAATCCGGCTTGAAGGCATCGATCATACGGCGCTGCGCGCGAAAGTTTTCGATCAGGCGCGCGCGGTGTTTGCGTGACGACGTGGCCCCATCGTCGTCGCCGAACTCCGCGACCATCGCCGCCGGCCAATTCGCCGGATCGCGGTAACGCGGATCGGCATTCGGCGCGAGCAGCGCTTGCTTGAACATCGCCGCGCTGCCGGTGTCGGGCAAGGCCAGGGGCGGACTGTGGGTGGTGCCGATGCCGAGGATGTGTCCCATGATTAGGTGCGGTGCGTACTGTGATTAGCGCGGTTATGATTCATACTGGCATGGTAAACCAACACCACCCCCGCTGCGATTCACAATCCAATATGCGTCCTGTCCTGGCCATCATGGCTCTGTTTTTTGCGGCAACGCTGGCCACCAGCGCCCGTGCGCAAGCCGAGCCCTACCCCACGCGCCCCGTGCGCTTTATCGTGCCCTCCACCCCCGCCGGCCCCACCGATATCCTCGTGCGGCTGCTCGCCGAAAACCTCACCAAATCGCTGCGCCAGCAGTTCATCGTCGATAACCGTCCCGGCGCGGCGGGGCGCATCGGGCTCGACACCGTGGCTAAGGCCGCGCCGGACGGCTACACCCTGTTTCTCGGTTCGCAGGGCAATCTGACGGTCAGCCCGTTTTTGTATCGCAAGCTGCCTTACGACACCGAGCGCGACTTCGCACCCATCGTGCTCGCCACGCGCGTGCGCTACCTGCTGCTCGCGCACCCCGCCGTGCCGGCGAACAACCTCAAGGATTTGCTCGCGCAGATGCGCGCCAAACCGGGACAGATGAACTACGCCTCCATCGGCGTGGGCAGCAGCAGCCACCTCGCAGGTGAATTATTCAAAAAAGCGGCGAACGTGTCGCTGCTGCACGTGCCCTACAAAGGCGCCGCGCCCGCGCTCACCGATCTGGTCGGCGGGCAGGTGCAGCTTCTATTTGCATCACCGTTGGCCGCCTCTCCGTATATCAACGGCGGTCGCATCAAGGCCATCGCGATAGCCGCGCCCACGCGCACGCCGCTGCTGCCGGATGTCGCGACATTTGATGAATCCGGATTGCCTGGATTCGAAGCGTCTACCTGGTTCGGCGTGATGACCCGCAGTGGGGTGCCCAAAGCGGTTATCGCGACGCTGAATGAATCCATCAATCGCATACTGCGCATGGAGGATGTGCGCACCCGGCTGGCGGCGCTCGATGCCGAGCCGGCAGGCGGAACCAGCAAAGCGTTTGCCGACTTCCTGATATCCGAGCGCGTGAAATGGGGGGCGGTGGTGAAAGACGCGGGGATCAAGCCGGAGTAGGTGGTTCGACGCGGCAACAGCCGCATCGCAAGGTGCAAAGCAGATGTAGAGCCGTGTATATTTAATGGAGCGCGGACAGGGCCATAATTCGAGAGCGAATTTACACACTTTCAGGAAGCCATCAAAATGAATACTCGCGCACTTAAAACTGCCGTAGTCGCATGGGCACTGGTTCTGACACCGGTTGCCGTGCGGGCCGCGGACGTTACCGTCCTTATTTCCAATGCATTCACATCAGCATTGGACGAACTGGCGCCGCGCTTTGAAAAGATGTCGGGGCACAAACTGCGAATCAGCTACGGCTCGACAGGGCCGCTGAAGTCGCGCATCGAAAAAGGCGGGGCTTTTGATTTGACCCTCATCGGTGATGCGGCGCTGGATGACCTGATCAAGCAGGGAAAGTTGTCTGCGCCGACGCGAGCGGTCATCGCGAGAGCAGGTTTGGGCGTGGCGATTCGCAAGGGCGCACCCAAGCCCGACCTCGCGACCACAGATGCGTTCAAGCGCGCGCTCATCGCCGCAAAATCCATCGCGTATAACGAGCGGGGTCTGTCCGGAATCTATCTGAAGGGATTGTTTCAGCGTCTCGAAATCGCTGAAATCCTGAAAGCAAAGACCAAGGATGCGGCAGGCGGCGAGACGGTAGCCAAGGGTGACGCCCAGATGGGCATCACGCAGATCAGCGAAATATTGTCCGAGGCCGGCGCGGAGTTGGCGGGCTCGCTCCCTGCTGAAATTCAGAGCTACTCCGTTTTTGTCGCGGCAGTCAGTTCCGGCACCTCGCAGGCAGATGCCGCCGCGGCGCTGATCAAATTTCTCGCGTTGCCGGATTCGGTGAGCGTGATGAAAACCAAGGGACTTGAGTCGGTGCCCGCCAGTCGATGAGCCTCCGCGTCGCCGCGGCACGGTCGTCTCGTCGAATCTGATTTTTCCGATCACTCCGCCCGCATCCCGCGCTCCTTCACCACACGCGCCCAGCGCTCCACTTCTTTTCTCAGATGCTCGCTTGCGGCATCCGGTGTGCTCCCGACAATATCCAGCCCGCGATCCGCGAAGAGCTTGATCTGATCCTGCGAGGCCAGCGTTTTTTTCACTTGTTCATTGAGATGCATGACCACGGCGCGCGGGGTTTTTGCCGGCGCCAGCAACGCAAACCACGTGACGAATTCGTAGCCTGCGATACCGCTTTCATTCACCGTGGGCATTTGCGGAAACGCGGGCGAACGTTTCAGACTGGTCACCGCGATGCCGCGCAGTTTGTTCGCGCGCACGAAAGCAGAGGTCTCGGCGATGTTGGTAAACGTGGCGCTGACTTCACCACTCATCGCGGCGATCAATCCCGGCCCACCGCCCTTGAAATGCACGGCGACGAGACTGGTCTTGCCAAGATAATTAAACAGCTCGCCGGCGATGTGCGGATTGGTGCCGATGCCCGCCGAGGCGTAGTTGATCTGGCCGGGGCGCGATTTGGCGAGCGCGAGTAAATCCTTGATAGTGTTCACCGGCACCGACGGATGCACCGTCACCACTGACGGCGACGATGACACGATGCTCACCGGCGCAAAATCATTGATCGGGTGATACGGCACCCGCGCAAAAATATTCGGGTTCACCACAAACGGCAAGGTGTTCATCAACAGCGTGTGGCCATCGGGCGCGGCGCGCGCCACCATTTCGCTGCCGATGTTGCCCGACGCGCCAGCGCGGTTGTCGACAATTACAGTCTGACCGATCCCTTCACTCAGCTTCGGCGCAATCAGGCGTGAGATCAGATCGACACTGCCGCCAGGCGCGAACGGCACCACAATACGAATGGGTTTGGTCGGATACGCATCGGTCTGGGCTGCGGCAAGGTTCGGAAGCGCGCTCGGCACCAGCAAGGCGAAACAAAATAAGTATTTGTTTTTAAACATAAATTTATTCCATTGCTATCGTGTTCTCGGCCTGTTCGGGCGAACAGCGCCGCAATCATACGCCGTGTGCGCAGGCATGGCGGGGAACATTGTCGCAGCCAGACGTTCGCGCAGCGTGCCCGCTCCCTACAACGGCACTGGGCTCGCAATGCGCGGACCAATCGCCGGACAATTACAAGTGAGATTATTCAGTTTGATGACCGGCATGCCCGTACAATCCAGGGGGCCGTTTCCAGAAATGATGCGCAAGACGCGCGTTACGGCGAATTGAACTCCGAAACCGCCCACGTGTCTCTCATAGGAGAACCCTGCATTAAGGACAGCACGCATGAACAAACCTAAATCAGTTGTCGCCGTTGCCATGGCGTGCGCGATCACGCAGCTCACCGCCTGCTCAGCCATCGTCGCCGTGGGTGACGCTGCGATCACGGTGGGCGCAACCGCGGTGAAGGTCACCGCCAAGGCGGTTGGCGTGGTAGCCGATGCGGTGATCCCCAGTTCCGACAAAAAGAAAGAGGACAAGTAGGCAACGGTTGCGACAACGTAGCAACCGTAGGATGGGTGGAGCGCAGCGCAACCCATCACCATCGGCATATCACGACCGAAGGCGATGGATTTCACCCACCCCGCAAAATCAGATATTCATTTCCAGAATATACAAACCACCGGTAAACCGATCCACCGTGTAAACCAGGTTGCGGTCATCGACATACACGTCGTTGATCTGCACTGATCCCTTGGGGGAGAGCGCGGGCGCGCCCGGCACGTAGTAGGCCACTTCCTGCGGCTGATACGGATTCTTCACGTCATACACACGCAAGCCGCCGTTGAAGAAGGTGGCGAGAATAATTTCGTCCGAGCGCCAGGCCACGTCCATCGGATAGTTTTCATACAGGTTGTGCGAGCCGTAGCGTCCGCCGCGCTTGGTGAATATTTCGGCGGGCGGCAGCGGAAACGTGGAGATCGGCACCAGGTTGGTTTCGTCGGCCATGTTGACCACCCAGGTCATCTTCGGCCAATCTTTGCCGTCGTCCTGCGTGCATTCGTCGGTGACAATCAACAGGTCTTTCGAGAACAGCGGCATCGCGGTGTGGGTAAAGCCGTTCATCGGCGGCGAGTAGTTGTAGTTGGTCACCAGTTTCGGATTGGACTTGTCCTTGATATCCAGAATCACGATGCCGCCGTCGAGATAGCCGAGATAGGCGCGATCCGGGCGCTGCGGATACCACTGCGTGTTGTGCGGACGGTAGCCGTTGTCGAATTTCGGATGGCGCTTTAACGGCGGCTCTTTGTCCTTGACGCTTTGCCCCGGAAACCACCAGCGGCCCGCCTCGACCGGCTTGGACGGATTACGCACGTCGATGATGCGATAAATCTGGTGATCGTTCGGATTGCGCGGCTCGAAGTCAGGCGCGCCGGACGACATATGCACATACTCGTTATCCACACACCACACGCAATGCACGCCCAGCGAGTGTGGGCCGGAGGCATCAAAGTGCGAAATCTTGACCGGCTTTTCGGGCGTGCTGATGTCCCAGATATCAAAACCCGCCGGGGTCATGCCGCGATCACCGCGTATCTGGTGCGCCACATACAAACGGTCGCCGCACACTTCAAGCGAGTTTGAGCGCATCTTGTGATGCGGCAACTCGGTTTGGATGATGACTTTCGGCTTCAACGGATCGGTCACATCCACACCGGTGAAATTTTTCGGCGCGGCCTCGTGGCCCAGCCACATGATGCGGCGGCCGTCTTTGGTTTTTTGCATGCCCATGCCTTCGCCCACACCGCCAAAACCATCCAGCGTGTTGTGCGACAGCAATTTGAAATTGTACGAAAGCGTTTGCGATGCGTTAGTGCCTGACGCGATGGGGGCTTGTGCCATGTTTTTCCTTAATGAATCGTGAATAATGATTTTTATATAACCAATTGTTTTTAAACGCTATTTTTAGAAGGGCGGAAAACTGCTGTTTGTCGCGGCGCGCAGGCGTATGCTTCATCGCGCCGCACAGCGAACATTATAATCAACTGCGGCTTCCTCATTCGCAAGTCTCACAAACAACAGGAGTCCGCCATGTCGATCCATCTGAATCGCCGTAAGTTCGTAATGGGATCCGCCGCCGTGATCGCGCAAATGGGCATGGCGCAACGGGCGTTCGCGCAAGCGCCCAAGCTGACTGTGCCCAACGTGGACAGCCTGACCATACGCGTTGTCACTGACAGCAGTTACGACACGCCGCAACCAGGAACGAATAAGTGGGTAAAGGTCCGCCGTGCCGGGATCAGAAACCTGCCGGACTGGCGCAAGACGCTGCATAGCGAATGGGGCCTGTCGCTCGCGCTGGAATCGCGTATTGGTTCCGACACTCGCAACCTGCTGCTCGATTTCGGCTACACGCCGAACGCGATGCTCAACAACATGGAATTCATGGGCATCGACGGCGCGAAGATGCAGGGACTCATCGTCAGCCACGGGCACAACGACCATTTCGGCGGCATGCTTGGTTTCCTGGAAAAATTCCGTGATAAATTGCCCGACGATCTCACGCTCTATGTGGGCGGCGAAGACAATTTCTGCAATCGCGTGGCGCCACGAGGCGCATCGGGTCAGTTCACCGACACGGGCGTGATCGACCGCCGTGACCTGGAAAAACACCGCGTGAAAATCGTGTCGTGCGAACAGCCAACTGTCGTCATGGGCCACGCATTTACCACCGGCATGATTCAGCGACGCAGCTTCGAACGCATATTGCCAAACACAATGGTCGAGTACTTCAAACGCAACAACGTAGGCTGCGAAATGCCCGAAGCCAACGCCAAGGCCGGCGGCAAGCCGGTTGCCGACACGCATATTCACGAGCACGCCACATGCTTCAATGTGAAGGATCGCGGACTGGTGGTGATCTCTTCCTGCGGCCACGTCGGCATCGTCAATAGCGTACGCCAAGCGATGGAAGTTTCCGGCGTGAACAAAGTGCATGCCGCGCTGGGAGGCTTCCACCTGTTCCCGGCACCTGCGGAATATTTGCGCCAAACCGTCGCCGAGTTGAAAGCACTCGATCCCGATGTAATTGTCCCGCTGCATTGCTCCGGCCCCGGGCTGATCGCGCTGCTGCGCACCGAACTTGCCGACCGCGTGGTCACCTCCACCACCGGCACGGAGTACACCTTCGGCGCGTGATGTACGCACGGTGGATTGGCGCGGCATTTACCCTGTGCGCGTCATCGTGGGTAATGCAAGCACCCGCGCAAACGGAAGTGCGTGGCACGGATGCGCCGCGCGAAGACGGGCGCGCTCGGGCGGCGCAATTCATGAACGAGTTGATGCTGGGCAAAGCGCCCGTCGGCACGCCGTTCACGCTCACCAATCAACACGGCAAACGCGTCAGTCTCGGGGATTTTCGCGGCAAGGTGGTGCTGCTTTACTTCGGCTACACCTTTTGCCCCGATGTCTGCCCGACCGATCTGCTCGCCATCGCACAAACCCTGAAGTCGCTCGGCAAGAGCGCTGATCAGGTGCAGCCGATCTTCGTGACGCTCGATCCGGCGCGCGACACGCGCGAACTGCTGCGCAACTATGCCGCAGCGTTTCATCCGCGCATCGTCGCGCTGACCGGCAGCGAAGCTGAAATACGGCGCATCGCCACCGCCTACAAGGTGTACTACGAGAAAATAACGCCACCGGATTCGAAAACTTATTTCATCAACCATGCCGCCTATACGTTCCTGCTCGACCGCCAGGGCAAGTACGTGTTGTTCTTTCCGCCGGGCACCACGCCCACACGCATGACGGCGATGGTGCGCGACGAGTTGGCGGTAAAATAAACGCCATGAAACGCCACGCACACACTCTTGCCCTAGGCTGCGCGCTGATGTGCCTGCCGGTCACCGCGCAAGCGCAGTCCCAATCTTTTCCCGCCGGCCCAATCAATATCGTGACTCCCGTGGCGCCCGGTGACGCCGCTGACATTGCCGTGCGCGCGATGGGCGAAGAAATCTCGCGGTTGCTGAAAACCCCGGTGGTCATCATCAATCGCCCTGGCGCCGGCGGCGCGGTCGGCACCAGCAGCGTGGTGCAGGCCAAGAAAGACGGCCACACGATTGTGTTTGCGCAAAACAGCGCGCTCACCATACGCGCCGTTCTCGATCCGCAAGGAGTCACCTACGATGCGCTGCGCGATCTGACGCCGCTGGGTGTCGCCACGCGCACGCCGAGCACGCTGGTGGTGCGCGCCGACGCGCCGTACAAAACTTTCGCCGAGTTTCTCGACACCGCAAAGAAGAAGCCCGGCCAGGCGCGTATGGGCCACCCCGGCCCCGGCTCGGTTGGCGAATTCTGCGTGCAATTGGCCAGCGCGCTCACCGGCGCGGAGTTCACGGCGGTGCCTTACACGGGTGCCGCGCCCGCCGTCGTCGCATTGCGCGGCGGACACATCGACGGTGTGGTGCTGTCGATCGGCGCGTTGAGCACGCACATCAAGTCAGGCGTGTTCCGCGGCCTCGTGTCATCAAGCCGGATACCCGAGTTTGCCGACATACCCACGATGCGCGAGCTGGGCTATAAGGAAGAACTGTTCGGCGTGTGGTTCAGTTTTAACGCGCCCGCAGGGATTCCCGAAGACGCGCGCAAAGCCCTCACGGGCGCGATAGAGCAAGCGGTTAAATCGCCCGCCATCGCCGCAAGACTGGCGCCGCTCGGCATAGTGCAGAGCTACGCCACGCCAGAGCAGGCCGCCGCCGAAATTCGCGAGGAGTTCAAGCGCGTGAGCGAGATCGCCAAAAAGACCGGCCTGGCGAAATGATGCTAAAGGTGGTGCCGAAAGAAATCTATTTCAGCAGGACTTCCGCTACGGCACGCGCTTCCGGCGCGACGTCATAAGAATAAAGTTGCTTGCGAAAATTTGCGTGCGCGACGAGCTGTGCGTCGCGGGCTGCGAGATCAGCGTCAGCGGAATCGACACGCAGTCCATTCTGACGTGCACCTAACTGCACCGCCGCCACGCGCTCGCGCCGCAGCTTTTCGTAGGCCAGCAGCGCCACTGGCACTGCCGAGGTATCGACCCGCGCGAGGATCGTCGCCAGCGCCATGCCGTCCTCTATCGACTGGTTAGCGCCCTGCCCCAGATGCGGCAACATCGGATGCGCCGCGTCGCCGAGCAGCGTGAGCCGGCCTTGCGTCCAGGTCGGCAGCGGCTCGCGGTCGTAGAGCGCCCAGCGAAAGGTTTTATCCACCTGCTTGAGCACCGCATCGATGCGCGGATCCCAGCCCTCAAACTCGCGGCGCAGCACGTCGGGGTCGCCGGGTGCGGACCACGATTCTTTCATTTCGGCGTCCGCGGGCACGAAACCGACGTAGTTAACCATTGTGCCGTGGCGTACCGGGAACACCAGAAAATGTTTGGACGGCCCTGCCCACATTTGCCAGCGGTCCATCGGCCAGTCGGGCAGGCGTTCGCGCGCGACCAAACCGCGATACGAAATCGTGCCGTGAAACACCGGCGTCGAGGGCGGAAACACAAACGGCCGCAGTTCGGAGTGGATGCCGTCGGCGGCCACCACCCCATCGGCCTCGACGGCGGCGCCGTTGGAAAATGTGACGCGCGCGCTATCGCCGTTCTGCGCGAAGCCCACGGCGCGGTGGCCGGTATGCACCACACCGGCGGGCAGATTGGCGGCGAGGAAATCGACAAAGTCGGCACGATGCATACCAAAGCACGGGTTGCCGGCGGCGTCAGTCACCTGCACCGGAGCGATCGGCGTGCCGTCGTGGCGAAAGTAGTGGGAGTCGGCGCCGACCCGCGCGCCCCATTTCTCGACGGCAGGCCCGAGCCCTACACGCTCCAGATGACGCACCGCATTCGGTGTCACATACACCCCGGCGCCGATCTCGCCCAGCGCGGGCGCTTGTTCATACACAGCAACGCGCAGCCCCTGCGCGATCAGCGCATTGGCGGCGAACAAACCACCGATGCCGCCGCCGACAATTACGACACTGGGCGAAGCCACGTTTATTTGCGCTCCGGCCACTTCGGCACGGCTTCACAGCGCCTTAACCACGCCACCACATGCGGATACGCCGCCACATCAAACTCGCCTTCCGGCGATTTCGCCACGTACGGATAACACGCGATGTCGGCGATGGTGGTGCGGCCCACGGCGAGCCAGTCGTTGTGCTGCAAGTGATCGTTGAGTATTTGCAGCGCCAGCCGCCCCTGCCGCTGCATCTCCACGAAGTCGCCTGTCGTTTTCAATTTCAATACGACGCCGCGCGCCCACTGCAAGCCAAACTGCACCTGGTTCTGCGCGAACGCCATCCAGTGCATCACATCGGTCATGCCCAGCGGATCGGTCGGCAGCCATTGCTCGCCGCCCCACTTGCGTGCGATGTAGACCAGGTGCGCGGTGGAATCCCAGAAATATTTTCCTTCGATCTCCATCGCCGGCACCTGCCCGCGCGGATTGATCTGCATAAACCACGGCGACTTATGTTCACGCTTGCCGAAAAAATCCAGATCGACGCGCTCGCACGGCACGTCCAGCAGCGACAGCAGAATGCGGATTTTCCAGGAATTGCCGGAATTGTCGGAGGCGTAGAGTTTCATAAGGCCTGGAATAAATATCGTTTAAAAACAATTAGTTATGATACATTAACCGCGAAAGCGTATCACAGGTCATGGGCTTTAATCTCAGGCGCACAATAACCAAACGATGATAAACACGCTACCCACTTTATTCCTTTCTCACGGCTCGCCGATGATGGCGCTGGCCGAATGCGCGACCACGCAATTTTTCACCACGCTGGGCAAAGAACTGCCGCGCCCGCGCGCGATCCTCATGGTGTCGGCGCATTGGGACACCCCGCAGCCTGCCGCCAGCATCAGCGCGCAGCCGGAAACGATTCACGATTTTTATGGCTTTCCCGCGCCGCTGTACGAACTGCGCTACGCCGCGCCCGGCGCACCGGATATCGCGCAACGCGCGGCGGCGTTGATCGATGCCGCCGGACTCGGCGTCACCGCACTGGGCGAACGCGGCCTCGATCACGGTGCGTGGACGCCGCTGCGCTTCATGTACCCCGCGCACGACATCCCCGTGACGCAACTCGCGATGCAATCGCCGCTCGGCGCAAAGCATCATTACAACATTGGCCGCGCGCTGGCACCGCTGGCGGATGAAGGCGTGATGATCGTCGGCTCCGGCGGCATCTCGCACAACCTGCGCGAGTGGCGCAGCGTGCCGCCCGGCGCGCCGCCGGCGTGGTTGACGGAATTCGTCGCGTGGGTGCGCAATGCCATCGTGACCGGCGATCATGCGGCGCTGATCGATTACGTGGCGCAAGCGCCGCATGCCATACGCAACCACCCGACGGATGAACATTTTTTGCCGTTGTTCGTGGCGCTGGGTGCCGCAGGCACAAACGCAAAGATTGCGCGTGAACTCAGAAACGAAACCGATCACGCGCTGTCGCTGGATAGCTATGTATTCGATGCGGGCGTGGCCTGACGCCGCCACAACATCAAAACCAAACACAGCGGCGCCATTGCCGCCAGCAGATGCTTTACCGAATGCCCGCTGATGAGTTGCGATGTCAGCGCATAGGTTTCGGGGTCGTAGTACTCGGCCACTTTCGCCAGCGCGTAGAACAGCAGGCCATAGAGTAAATACAGCCGGTGGGTATAGCGCGCCGGGAACATTCCGATAATAAACGGGATCGCCAGCAACGGCGCGCCCTGCACCCAGACGTAAATGCGCAGATCATCGGTGTGGCGCCACCAGAATACGCTGGCTATGCCGATCACCAGCCCGAGTATCAACACGGGCTTTTCAAATTGCGCGCCCAGATGCTCGCCCACCAGCGCCGCGAACAGACCCATGAACGCGATGGTCATCGGCAGCCTGTCCCACAGCAGCGTGTCGTCGTTGGGCGTGGCGTGGTAGTAGCCAGAGCCGGCAAACACCAGCGCCACGCCCGTGAAAAATATAAACCACGACAAACGTGCACCGGTTTTCAGATTGCGGTAACACCACCACGCGCCGATCACGCCCACCAGCAGAAACGCCAGATTCGATGCCACGTTGCCGAAGTTCTGGATGCCGAGGCAAGTGCGGACATCCGCAAAGAAGTGGTAACCCTTGTCTTGCGGGATGGGTGCGTGAAGGAACAGCAGGTACAGCAGCGGCGCGAGAACAATGGCGATCAACCAAGCCACGCGGCGTTTGAATTGCGCGTCATTCATTAACCGACCTCCGTCACAACTTGAAGCAGATTACGCAGGATATTTTCGTGCAGTATGGATGACGTTCAGCACCGTGACGTGATCATCTTGTATCTGTATCACCACGATAAACGGCAGTCGCGCAACGACGCATTCGCGCGTTCCCGCAACACGACCCATGCGAGTGCGCTCGGGAAATTGTTGCAGGCTTTGCACCGATGACCGAATCCGGACGTAGATGCTCTGTGCGACATGAGCGCCGGCTTCATTGAAATAGTAGGTGAGGATATCTTCGAGGTCTTGCTCCGCCCTCGCCGTCCAATGAACAACAGCCATGAATAAAAGCTGATTTTAAGATCGGGCGGACGCTGGTTTCTTGGCGCGCGCTTGCACCCGGCTCCAAACACGCTCCGTCGCCAAATCATGTTCCGTCAATGTGGTTGTTCCCGCTTTCACGGCATCGAGGCTGCTGGTCACCTTAGCCGCGAACCACTCGTCATAGCCCTCCTCTTTCTCCATGAAAAGCTCTGGAATGAGGGTATCCGATGCATCCTTAATGGAAATCATGATGCCGACCGGCCGGTTGTTTTTAGTCACCATGACCGGTTCCCGCTGCATGGCATCAAGCAGCTCGCCGAAATGAGTCTTAGCTTCACGCGCTGATATAGTTTTCACTGTCGTCGCTCAAAATTATTGTTTTGATCTTTAAAGTAATCATTTCGACCATTATAATCATATAATTTCAGCATGGTATATTTGTTTTTATTTTAATTATCAAATACTTATAAAAGTTAGCGTTATTTTCCCAACGGCGCAATGCCCAACTCCGCCGCCAGCGTATCCAGCGCCGCCATCAGCGACGGTGGCATCGGCACGCCGTTTTTCTCGCGATCCGCGCGTGCGGCGTGCGAGCCTTCGCCGGGGATGTGAATACTATCCACGCCGGGCAGCCGCTCGGAGTTGCGCAAGTCTTTCACCAGCGCATCGACACTCTTCTTGAATTCGGCGACAGGTTGAAACGCTTCGATGTTGATGGCGACGATGCAGTGCCCGGTGTTGGTGGGGGTCACGTCGTCGGCGTTGAAGTCCACCACATCGCGGCCCATTGCCGCGCCGTTTAGCGTGCCCGCGAGCAAACCGAACATCAGCGCTAGGCCGTAGCCTTTGTATCCGCCAATCGGCAACAAGAACCCCTCATTCGAGCGCTTCGGATCCGTCAAAGGCTGGCCCTGCCGATCCATCATCCAGCCTTCGGGCATCATCTCGCCGCGCTGCGCCTTGGTTTTGACTTTGCCGTAGGCCGCGACGGTGGTCGCCATATCCAGCACCACCGGCGCTTCGTGCTCGCCCGGCATCGCAATCGCAATCGGGTTGGTGGAGAGCAGCATGTCGAGCCCGCCCCACGCCGGCAAATGGTTGGCGTTGCCCACCGCGAGATAAAGGCCAATCATGTTGTGCGCCACCGGCATACTGGCGTAGAGCGACGCGGGCCCCGCATGGTTGCTCCACTTCGCGCCCACCCACGCGACGCCAGCCGTCTTGGCTTTTTCAATCGCTTTTTCGGTGGCGAATTTCATCACCAGATGGCCCATGCCGTTATCACCGTTGATGAGCGCCATGCCCGCCGCTTCGCGCTCAATCGTGATGTTCGGCTTGACGTTGACCGCGCCGCCCTTGATGCGGCGGATGTATTGCGGCAA
>CANIID010000013.1 GCA_947467315.1 Betaproteobacteria bacterium
CTGGCTCTGGCCTACTGACGGTAACAACGCGCCGCGCGCCGTCGCCGAGACGGTACCGGTGGTCGCGGTGCTGCCGTTGACCAACCAGAGTGGAGACCCCCAGCGCGAATTCTTCAGCGACGGCGTCACCGAAGACATCATCCATGCGCTGGGGCGCTATTCCGGTTTGCGCGTGATCTCAAGCAACTCGGTTCAACAGTTCAAGCAGCGCAAGTTGACACCGCAGATCGTCAGGGACGAACTCCGGGCGCGCTATGTGGTTACGGGCAGCGTGCGCGAGGCCGGCGGACAGGTGCGCGTCACGGTTGAGCTGAGCGACGCCGAGACCGCGCGCGTGTTGTGGTCGGAGCGCTTCGACCGTCAGGGCGGTGGAGTGTTCGAGATACAGGACAGCATCGTGCAAAGCATCGTCGGCGCACTGGCCGTCAAGGTCACGAAACTCGAGCGCGACCGCGCTGCCACGCGGCCCCCCAGCCGGCTGGAGGCCTACGACCTTGTGTTGCTGGCGCGTTCCCTCGAAGCCCGCGCCGAGCGTGCCGCCAACCGCCAGGGCCGCGCGTTGATCGCCAAGGCGCGCGAACTGGCGCCCGACTACGCGATGGTCTACGTTGTCGATAGCAAGCTCGAGTATCAGCGCGGCGACATGGGTTGGTTCGAAAACCCCGCGCTGAGTCTGACAATGGCCGAGCGCGTGGCGCGACACGCACTTACCATCGACGATCCGGGTGCTAACGCGCACGCGCATGCGCTGTTATCCCGCATCCACTCCCAGCGGGGAGAATTCGATCAGGCGCTGGCCGAAGCAGACCGGGCCATCGCCCTGAATCCCAGCGACGCCTTCGTCGCGGAAGCGCGCGCCGAGACGCTGCTCATGCTCGGCCGAACCGACGAAGCCATCGTTCTGGCGGAACGCGCGTTGCGACTGGATCCGGCCGGGCGCTATTCTCCGGTCAAGCACCACCTGCCGCTTGCGTATTTCGTTGCCGGGCGGTATGGGCAGGCACTGGCGGCTTGCGAGGCGTCGCTCGCGAATTACCCCGGCATTCCTTTTCTGCACGCAATGCGGGCCGTGACCCTGGTCCAGACGGGCCGCGTAGAGGATGCACGCCGGTCAGCCGCCGAAGTGCGACGACTGCAACCGAACTTTCCAGTTGCCGAATTCGGGAACCGCTTCGTCAACCCGGCAACCCGAGAGCGATTGCACACGGCGCTGCGTCAGGCCGGGCTGTGAGCCTGCTTTACTTGCGAGCCGCCCAGTTCTTGTGCGCGCGGGCAAGGGTGGCCGGGTCACCCTCGCCCCTGGCGCGCACGGCGTCGGAGTAGTAGAGATACAACTTGCCGTCGACGATCTTCCACGTGTTCGGGTCGCCTTTGAACTCCTTGCCAACGGCGATGCCGGTCGCGCACAGACCGCTGAACTGCGGCAGGTAACGATCGGGGGCGGCGGTGAAAGCCGCCCTGTTCTGCGCATTTGAAAACAGGTAGCGGGCGCCATCGAAGTCAACGCGCAACGCCGCTTGGCCTTTCACGGGGCCACCGTCCTTGAAATAGCTGACGACATCCATGCCCTGCAACGCCACCGCAGGCTCGGCGGCGACTTGCGCGTGCGCCGACAGGCAGGTGAGCAAGGCCAGGAAGACGAATGCGAGGAAGTGGCGGACCGACGACATGATGCGCTCCATTGCTTTGAAGACTAAAGTAATCCAGTGCAGGCCGTATCATTGGCTCCAAGCTCTGAAAAGGCAAGCTTCCACGCGCGCCTAAGCCGAACGCTAAGCGCCACAACCGATGCACGCCGACGCCGTTAGCATCGGAACGCCATCTGGCGGCGGCGACCGCTGCCCGCTAATATGCTTTTCCCCAATCAAGAAATTATATTTAAAAACAGACACTTATGAACCTTATTGCCCAACACCCCATTGCCGTCAGCGCCTTGATGCTGACCGCTTCGAACGTGTTCATGACCTTCGCCTGGTACGGGCACCTCAAACATTTGAACAGC
The DNA here is from genome assembly GCA_947467315.1 of Betaproteobacteria bacterium. Classification (GTDB taxonomy): domain Bacteria; phylum Pseudomonadota; class Gammaproteobacteria; order Burkholderiales; family SG8-41; genus UBA5216. Next base: position 2,003 of record CANIID010000013.1, read on the forward strand.
AAGCCGTGGTGGATCGCGGCGTTTGTGAGTTGGGGCATCGCGCTGTTTGAATATCTGCTTCAAGTGCCCGCAAACCGCATCGGCGTCGAGCAGATGAATCTCGCGCAACTGAAAATCATGCAGGAGGTGATTACGCTGGCGTTGTTTGTGCCGTTCGCGGTGTTCTACATGGGGCAGGAAGTGCGGATGAATTATTTGTACGCGGCGGTGTGCTTGATGGGGGCGGTGTATTTCATCTTTAAAGCGTGAGGGGGGAAACGTGAAAAGTGAAATGTGAAACGAATTTCGCGGAATGCCACGGACACATATCACTTTTCACGTTTCAGGGTAGTAAGGTATTCTCCCCGCATCATGCACATTCACATCCTCGGCATTTGCGGTACTTTCATGGGCGGCATCGCGGCGATTGCGCGGGCTGCCGGGCACAAAGTCACGGGGTGCGATGCCAACGTGTATCCGCCGATGAGCACGCAGCTTGAGGCGCAGGGCATCGCGCTCATCGAGGGTTTTGGTGTTGATCAGATAAAACTCGAACCGGATTTGTTCGTCACCGGCAACGTGGTGGCGCGCGGCAATGCGTTGATGGAAGAAATTCTCAATCGCGGTTTGCCGTATACCTCCGGCCCGCAGTGGTTGGCTGAAAACGTGTTGCGCGACAAATGGGTGCTGGCGGTGGCGGGCACGCACGGCAAAACCACCACCAGCGCAATGCTGGCATGGATGCTCGAACACGGCGGGTTGAATCCCGGCTTTCTTGTCGGCGGCGTGCCGGAGAATTTCGGCATTTCGGCGCGGCTTACCGATGCGCCGTTTTTTGTCATTGAGGCCGATGAATACGACACGGCGTTTTCCGACAAGCGTTCCAAGTTTGTGCATTACCATCCGCGCACGGCGATCTTGAACAATCTTGAATTCGATCACGCGGATATTTTTGCCGATCTCGCGGCGATAGAGACGCAGTTTCATCATTTGGTGCGCACCGTGCCGGGCAATGGCTTGATTGTCAGCAACGGCGTTGATGCGAATCTGGAGCGCGTGTTGAAACGCGGCTGCTGGACGCCCATCGAGCGCTTTGGCGTCACCGGCGGTTGGCAGGCGGGCGCCCGTTACGCGGATGGTTTCGACGTGTTATTCAACGGTGCATTGCAGGGCCGAATACAGTGGGATCTGCTCGGCGAACACAACGTGGCGAATGCGCTGGCGGCGATTGCCGCTGCGCGCCACGCGGGCGTGCCGGCCAGGATGGCCATCGAAGCGATGGCGACCTTCAAAAACGTCAAGCGCCGCATGGAGATCAAAGGCGTCGCCGGTGGCGTCACTGTTTACGATGATTTCGCGCATCACCCCACGGCGATTGCCACCACCATCGCCGGCTTGCGCGCCAAAATCGGCGGCGCGCGCCTGATTGCCGTGCTGGAGCCGCGTTCCAACACCATGAAGCAGGGCGCATTGAAAGATTTGCTCGCGGGCAGCCTTGCGGGGGCAGACCGGGTGTTTTGCTACAGCGCCGGGCTGGGCTGGGATGCGGGCGCGGTGCTCGCGCCGCTGGGCGCGAAAGTCAGCGTGAACGAACAATTTGACGGCTTGCTCGCGCAGGTGGCCGCCGCCGCGCGCGCCGGCGACCATGTGCTGGTGATGAGCAACGGCGGCTTTGGCGGCATACACGACAAGCTGCTATCGCGCCTTGCAGATAACGCAGTGAAGGGCGCCGGGTCATGAACGATCAACGCGATCTGGCGTTGATTATCTGCTCGCGCTTTCCCATCGTGCTGATCGAGACGCACGAGGAGGCGCGCGTGATGGCGCTGCTGGAGCAGGTGGCGCGGCTCGAAGGACAGGGCATCTTTGTGTGGACCGCGGCGGACGGCTTGCAGCGCCGCGACAATCCGCTCGCCGCGTCACCCGGCAATTACAGCGTCAGCAGCGTGCAGAAAGGCCCCTATGGCAAAGGCCCGATCGCCGACACGATGAACATCGTGGGCGCGTTGAAGCACATACACGCCACCAGCTTCAGTGGCATCTACGTGCTGGTGGATGTGCATCCGTATCTCGACGACCCGGTGAATCAGCGGCACATCAAGAGCATCGCGCAGGACTACGAAAAGAATCCGCGCACGCTGGTGCTGGTCGGTCCGAAGATTGCGCTGGCGGACGACTTGCAGCGGCTGTCTGCGCGTTTCGAGCTGAAGCTGCCCGATGCGGCGCAGATGCGCGAGTTGATCGAAAGCGAGTCGAAGAACGCGATTCGCTTCAGCGTGATCTCGCCCGCGGATGAGGCCGAGGCCGTGTCGGTGATCAGCCAGCATCTGGTGGGCTTGTGCATCGAGGATGCGCGCCGCCTGGTGCGCCAGTGCCTCACCGACGACGGCCAGATCACCACGCAGGACGTGTCGCGCATACTGAAAGCCAAGCAGGACAAACTCGGCGCGAACGGCGTGGTGCAAATGGAATTGGGCGTCACGCAACTGCCCGAGGTGGCGGGGCTCGCCAACCTCAAGCGCTGGCTCGCGCAGCGGCGCGCGGCGTTTATCGGGGACGCGGCGGCGATGGGGCTCGATGCGCCCAAGGGCATGTTGTTGCTGGGCGTGCAAGGCGGCGGCAAAAGTCTGGCCGCCAAGGCGGTGGCGGGCGCGTGGCATTTGCCGCTGTTGCGGCTGGATTTCGGCGCGCTCTACGACAAGTGGCTGGGCGAAACCGAACGCAAGCTGCGCGAGGCGCTGAAGTTCGCCGACACCATGGCGCCCTGCGTGTTGTGGATGGACGAAATTGAAAAGGGCGTGGCTGTTGGCGGCGCGGGCGACGGCGGCGAATCACGGCGCCTGCTCGGCACGCTGCTCACGTGGATGGCCGAGCGCAAGAGCAAGGTGTTCATGGTCGCCACCGCCAATGACATCGAACACCTGCCGCCTGAGTTGATACGCAAGGGCCGCTTCGACGAAATATTTTTTGTGGATTTGCCCGATGCCGAAACGCGCGTCGAAATTTTCAGACTGCATCTGGCGCGCCGCAAACTCGATGCCTCGACATTCGATCTCGCCAAGTTGGCGGAAGCGTCCGAAGGATTTTCCGGCGCGGAAATCGAGCAGGCGATTGTGTCCGGGCTCTACGAAGCGCATGCAACCGCCCGCCCGCTGAACACGGTTCATGTGCTCACCGAAACCGTGCGCACGCGTCCGCTGTCGGTGGTGATGGCGGAAAAAATAGAAGCCTTGCGCGAGTGGGCGGCGGCACGTACGGTAGCAGCGAATTAGTCATAAGTATTTGTTTTTAAAGGAATTTTTATACCGCCTTGCGCGGTCTCATGCGTCGAGCTTTTTTTGTATCGCAACCAGAAACAAGGATACCTGTCGATGGACGCAATCCCGATGTGTGAAGGCCGTTTCAAAACGCTTGCCCGCACCCTGTGCGCCGGGGCGCTGTTCGCGGCGCCATACGCACCTGTGTTTGCGCAAAACTATCCGGTGAAGCCCGTGCGCGTGGTGCAGGCGGGTGCGCCCGGCTCGTTGGGCGATACCGTCACGCGGCTGGTGTTTTCCAGGGTCAGTGAGGCGACGGGCTAGCAATTCGTTGTCGACAACCGGTCGGCTGCCGGCGGCAGCATCGCGGCGGACGTGGTCGCCAAGGCGCCGGCGGACGGTTACACGCTGTTATCGTCGGTCAACTCCATCATGGCCGTCAATCCGCTGGTGTATTCGAAGATCAGCTACGATCCGCTGCGCGATTTCGATGCCGTGTCGATGATCGTGAAATACAGCGAAGTGCTGATCGCGCATCCGTCGCTGGGGGCGAAATCGGTTGCCGAGCTGGTGGCGCTGGCGAAGGCGCGCCCGAAGCAGATTACCTACGCCAGCGGCGGCAACGGCCATACCACGCACCTGATGATGGAGCTTTTCCAGCGCAAGGCCGGCATTGCGCTCGTCCATGTTCCCTATAAAGGCATGAGCCCTGCGGTGCAGGCCGTGGCCGGGGCGGAGACAGCTATCGTCAACGTGGGATTGGGGCTTGCCCGTCCGCACATCACCAGCGGCCGGGTGATTGCGCTGGCGAAAACGGGCTTTCCGTCGAAAGAGGCGCTGTCCGGCGTGCCTGCGTTAACGGCTTCCTACCCGGATGCCGAATATATTCCGTGGACGGCGGTGTTCGCGCCCAAGGGCGCACCGCGCGCTATTGTGGCCAGACTCAACGCCGAGACCAATAAAGCCCTGGCCGCGCCAGAGTTCCTGAAGCGCATGGCGGAACTCGATATTGCGGTGATCGGCGGTTCGCCCGCAGACCTCGACAAGACACTGCGCGTAGATGTCGCCGTTAACCGCGAGCTGGTGAAAAGCATCGGGCTCAAACTCGACTGAGACTTGACTGAACCCACCCGCGAACGTCGCGGAGATTAGGTGGACGGGTCAGACACCGCTTGACCCCGGCGCAAGGTGCGCATCCCACGGGCCGGGGAACAAACCGCGCGGCCGGTCGCTGTGCATAAACAGCTTGTCCTCGCGAAACCACTCGCTGCGCGGCAACTCATAGAACGCCTCGACACCGTTGCCGTCCGGATCGCGCAGGTAAACGCCGAGGCAAATGCCATGATCGGTGACGCGGTCGAGCGGAATTTTTTTCTGCACGATCCGCTCGTAGAATTCGCGCAGATCGTCGAGACTTTGCATCTTCCAGGCGAGGTGGTTCAGCCCGACCTGTTTTTTCTGTGCAACAGGCGCATTTTCGCCGACCTCGATCAGCGCGATCTCGTGAGATTCTTCGCGATTGGCGGACAGGAACGCCCCGCGGCCTGGCACGAAATCGTGCGTGTGCAGTCCCAGCACGTCTTCATACCATTGCCGCGAGCGCGCCGCATTGCGCACCCAGAGGTTCACATGTCCCAGGTAAAGTGGTGTGTAACTCATGATGCCTGCCTCCGCGCGTAGGAGTGAACGGGCAGGCAGTGTAGCGCAGGCCGGGCGGGCGGGATTGGCTCTGCTCGCGATGCACGGTTATCATCAATGCCGCAATGTTTGAAGTGTGATTGCAATCGCCACTGAAAAACCGGCGAACAGTTCCGATATTACAGTAGGCGGATTGCCGACGATTACAAATAAGTATATGTTTATAAAGGAGTTTTTGTGAGTATTCTGGATCGCGATCTACTCGGCGCTTTTTGCCGCCACACGCACGTTGAATTGCCCGGCGCGCCCAGCGGGCCGCTTGCGGGCCTCACCTTCGGCCTGAAAGATATCTTCGACGTGGCTGGACACAAAACCGGTTTCGGTTGTCCAGATTGGCTGCGCACGCACGATGCGGCAAAGGTGCATTCGGTCGTGGCGAAAAAATTGCTCGATGCCGGCGCCACGCTTGCGGGCAAAACCCACACCGAAGAAATGGCGTTCAGCCTCACCGGTGAAAACGCGCACTACGGTACGCCGACCAACCTGCGCGCGCCGGATCGCGTGCCGGGCGGATCATCCAGCGGCTCGGCGGCGGCGGTGGCGGGCGAGCTGGTGGATTTTGCGATAGGCAGCGACACCGGCGGTTCGGTGCGCGGGCCGGCGAGTTTTTGCGGCATCTATGGCATACGCCCGACGCATGGCCGCATCTCGCTCGAAGGCGTATGCCCGCTGGCACCGGGCTTTGACACCTGCGGCTGGTTCGCGCGTGATGCGGCTTTGCTTGCGCGCGTGGGTGATGTGCTACTTGGCGGCAAGCCCGCAACGCCCGGACGTGTATTGCTCGCGCAGGATGCGTTTGCTCTTGCCATGCCCGAAGCGCAGCAGGCATTGCAGCCCGCGCTGGCGCGCGTCGCCAAGGTGTTGGGTCAGCCCGAAGCGGTCACCGTCAGCGCCGAAGGTTTGAACGAATGGTTTGAAGTGTTTCGCGTACTGCAGTTCGCCGAAATCTGGGCGACGCATCGCGAGTGGGTGACGCGCGTGAAGCCGAATTTCGGCCCCGCGATAGGCAAGCGTTTTGAGGCGGTGGCCAAGGTGACGCCGGCCGAGGTCGCGCAGATGGTTCCGCAGCGCGAGGAAATCGCCGAACGTCTCGACAAACTGCTGGCGGGCAATGCGATTCTGCTGCTGCCCAGCGTGCCGGATGTCGCGCCGTTACTCAATTGCCCGCACGAGCAGACCACCGCGTTCCGCGAACGCGCGATGGGCATGTTGTGTATCTCCGGCATCGGACGTTTGCCGCAGGTGAGCCTGCCGCTGGCGACGGTGAATGGCCTGCCGCTGGGTTTGTCGATGGTGGCGGCGCGGGGTAATGATGAAATGCTGCTGGCGGTGGCGCGGCAGATTGCCTGATTGGCGTCGCGTCCCCACCCACAAGGGCAGCGGTCGATAACGTGCCACACATTCAACGCGGCATATTGATAAAATATATTTATAAACAATTACTTACGGGGTGATGTGGTTCCCGCTCTGCCCGTAAAACTCGTTAGAAAAGCGCGCCGAATCACGCCGAGACACGCCCCCTATCGAAGCCGACGTTAAATAGTTCCTGCGCGTTTCGTGGCGCGCCATGTCATGGTTGGCGCTATTCACTATTCACCAGCGCGAGATGGCGATGTTTGCGGCGAACCTGATTCGATGGATTTTTCTGGCCCTGCTGTTCTGCTCTGTTTCCGCATCTGCGGAGCACGTCACCATGGCCAAGGATCTCGAACTGCGCGAAGAACCCAGCTTGGGTTCAGTTGCACATTCGCCGGTAAAGCAAGGCGCCATCGGAAAAATTCTTACCAAGAACAGCCCTTGGGTTCGTGTGGATGTGAACGGCAAGCGGGGCTGGTTGTTGACCACGAATATCCGCTACACGCAGGATGGAAACCTTCAATCGCCGCCGCGGCTGGTGACAACGGGAACGAGTACCATTGGAATCAGGGTCTGTTTTGACCCAATGGAAGTGTTCCCGGGCGACGTAAGTGAAAAGCAGTTGCAACTCCTCGACAGCTACGCGGTTTCGGCAATGGATGCCGCGCGCCCCGACGAGCCGCTGCCTGCGATTGCGCCCCGCCGCGAATAACGCCATCACATCCGCAATCGAGCACTGTCTTGGTGATGGGTTGCACCCATCCTGCGGTATCAGTCCGCCGTAGCGCCCGACTCGCGCACAACCTTCGCCCAGAACGGAATTTCCTTGCGGATGAACGCGGCGAAATCCGCCGGTGACGGAGACGTTTCGATTTCCAGTCCTTCGCGCGCGAGGCGCTCGCGGATGTGCGGCGCGCTGAACACTTTTTGTGTGGTGTCGTACAGCTTGTTGACGACGGCGTGCGGCGTGCGTGCGGGCGTCCATAATCCCCACCAGCCGCCGACATCGTAGCTAGGCAGCCCGGCTTCTTCGGTGCCGGGTATTCCCGGAATAATCGGTGAGTTCTTGCGCGTGGTGAGCGACAGCGCGCGCAGGCGGCCAGCGCGCACCTGCGGCAGCGCCACCGGCGGCGTGGCGATGATGACCGGCACTTCGCCCGCAAGGGTCGCCACCAGCGACGGCCCGCCGCCTTTGAACGGCACATGCACGAGATTGATGCCGGCGATGCTGTTGAGCATCACCCCCGCCAGATGCGAGGGCGTGCCCGCGCCCGGCGTGCCGTAGCTCAGTTTGCCCGGCTCGGCCTTGGCGCGCGCGATCAGTTCCTTGAGGGTATTGACCGGCAACTTCGGGAACACCGCGACGATGGTGGTGAAGTTCGCCACCTTGCTGATCGGCGAAAAATCTTTCTCCGGGTCGAACGGCAGTTTTTTGTAGAGCGTGGGATTCACTGCGTGGCTAAAACTGCCGCCGAGCAATACCGTGTAGCCATCCGGGTTGGCGCGCGAGACGATTTCGGAGGCGATGTTTGATCCCGCGCCGGGTCGGTTGTCGATGATGATTTGCTGGCCGAGCAGGCGGTTCATCTCTTCGCCCATGTTGCGCGCGATGAAGTCCCCCGAGCCGCCCGGCGGGAAACCCACCACCAGCCGAATGGGCTTTTCGGGCCATGATTGCGCCAACGTTGATGCCGATGCCAGCAGCAGCGCGACGCCAGCGGCATTCCCTGCGTGCCTGCGTATCTTGCAGGCAAGGGGTTCCCGAAGCGCCGTGTATTTCATTATGCCTCCGTCTGCATACGCAACAGCCGCGCGGCTTCCGCCATGCGTGCGTCCTCGATCTCCAGCAGCACGCTCGCCAAATCCACCTCGCCGGCCTCGCGCTCGAACGTGCCGGTGAGCACTGTTTCAGTCGTGAGTTCGCCGCGCTGATAACAATCCCAGATCTCCGGGCCAAAATCGGTGTGCAGCAACTCGGGCGCAAAGCGGCCGAAAAAATCACGCAGGTTCACCACGTCGCGCAGCAACATGCGTTGTGCGTGGTTGTTGCCGGCGGCATCCACCGCCTGCGGCAGATCGATAATCACCGGGCCGTGCGCACTCAGCAAAATATTAAACTCCGAAAGATCGCCGTGCACCACGCCCGCGCACAGCATGCGCACCACCTGCAACAACAGCATGGCGTGATGCGCGCGCGCTTGCTCGGGGGTGAACAGCACATCGTTCAGACGGGGCGCGGCCTCGCCGGTTTCATCGGTGACCAGTTCCATCAACAGCACACCGTCGAGAAAGTTGTGCGGTGCCGGCACCCGCACGCCGGCGGCGGCCAGGCGATACAGCGCATCGACTTCGGCGCTTTGCCACGCGGCCTCCTGCGACTCGCGGCCGAACTTGGTGCCCTTGGCCATCGCGCGCGCCTGGCGGCTGTTTTTGGTTTTGCGATTCTCGGTGTAATCGACGGCTTGGCGGAAGCTGCGGTGCGTGGCTTCTTTGTAGACCTTGGCGCACAGCGTGTCGTCACCGCAGCGCACCACGTAGACTTCAGCTTCCTTGCCGCTCATCAGTTGCAGTACTACCGTATCGATCAGACCTTCGTCAATCAGGGTTTGCAGGCGTTTGGGTGGTTTCATCGCGGCATTGTACGCCACAGTCCGCATGTGAACGGACAGGGCCGCACGGTAAGTCGCATACCTCCGCCAAACACGCCCGTTATGGCCGCTATCCGTTTAATTCGACATCGAGCATCAGAAACGACAGGCTCTTGCCGTGCATATCCTGCGCCAGCGACACGGTGACACCGCCGCCCAGCGCATTTTCGATGACGAAATTGAGTGCCTTGAGTTTCGGCAGTTCGTAGCGCGTGACTGGCCCCTTGGCAATCTCGGCATACGCCTGCATGACACGTTCCGCCGTCAGTTGGCTGCGCAGAATACGCCAGGCCTCGTCGCTGTAAGCAGTCACCGATACATTGGACGTGTTGCCCTTGTCGCCCGCGCGCGCGTGACCCAGCTCATAAACTTTGATGCTCATAGCGTGCCCTCCACCGTGACCGCAGTTTTTACCAGCGCCCGCGGAATCAAGATCGATTTAACCGCCAGCACCTCGCGGATCGCGTTCGATCCGCCGCCGCCGCCCGAGGGGCCATTGACGTGCAGCGTGCGCACTTCAAAACCCACCGCCAGCGCGGCCTTGCGGTCCGGGCTGCGCGCGGCGATGCGCAGGCGCACTTCGTATGGTTCGGGGCGGCCCTTACCCGAGACACCCATGCCATGCAGGCTAGACATGCCGATGTAGTCAACGCGAATCTCGGGGTAGGTAAAGCCGCGTGCGCGCAGGCGTTCGCGCACGATTTTCTCGGCGAGTTTCGCGCGCGCCAGCGCATTGGGTCCGGCGTAGCCGACTTCGCCTTCGCCGATGTAGCCGTCGTGATAACCGACCACCACTTTGTAGGTAGGCGTGCGCGGCCGCGCTTTCGCGCCCGTCACGCGCACGCGGTGTTTGCTCTCTTGAGCGAATTCCACGTCGGTGATGTCGAGTATGCAGTCGGGCGTGATGTAGCTCGTGGGGTCGTGCATCTCGTAGAGAATTTGCTCGGTGCAGGTCATCACGTCGAGCCGGCCGCCGGAGTCTTCAAGCTTGCCCAGCGTGAGGTGCCCGTCCGCGCGGATGTCGGCGTACGGGAAGCCGATGTTGACGGGATCGTCGCAATCTTTTTTGCCGGGGTCGATGAAGCAACCGCCGGTAACTTGTGCTGCGCACTCCATCAAATGGCCCGCCAGTGTGCCGGTTGCGAGCTTGGCGTAATCATCGTAGCTCCAACCGAGTCCGTGGAGCATGGTGCCAAGGAACAACGACGGATCAGAAACGCGCCCGGTCATTACCACGGGCGCGCCGGTGGCGAGGCCATCGCGGATGACATCGGCGCCCAGATAGACATTGGCCGATGCCATGTGCGGTAGCAGTGACTCCACCGGCGTGCCGTTTTCCATCAGCGGCAGTTGCGGATTTTTGCGCACGATATCGGCCACGTCGTCGCCGGTGACGACCGCCACCGGCAGATCGGCGATGCCGAGCGCCTTGGCCTCGCGCCGCACCGCGCGCGCCGCGCCCAGCGGATTGGCCGCACCCATGTTGGTGACGATGCGCACACCGTTTCTAACGCACGCCGGCAACACGGCCTGGAAGCGTTCGACGAGGTACGGCGTGTAGCCGCGCTCGGGGTCTTTGAGGCGGGTGAGGTTCTCGCGCGCGATGGTGCGTTCGGCGAGACACTCAAACACCAGGTAATCCAGCGCGCCGCGTTCGGCCAGATCAACGGCCGGCTCGATGCGGTCATCGGAAAATCCCGCGCCGGTGCCGACGCGGATGCTATTTTTGGGTGTGTGCATGGAAGGGTTCTTTTCTTTTGAGTTCAAAAGCTGAGTGCGAGTTTACCCATATTGTGCCGTTAGGACTTCCGCGTTTGCGCAATGAGCGCTCGCGCCTGCGCAAGCTCATCCACAAAGCCGTCTGAACGCAGGAACGCGAGCACATAACGGTCCGGGCGCAGCAGTAGCGCCTGCGCGCGCATGTCGTGAAGCAGGTGTTCCAGCACGCCCTCGCAATCGCGCACGACGAGGCTATCTTGCGGCGCATCCAATGGAAACGGCTGTTGCTGGCGCACAATCAATATCACGCGCACGGGCACGCCCGTGAAAGCGTTGTGTAAAGCCGCAGGCACGTTCCAACCGATAAAAACAAAACCGTGACCCAGCACGTCGTCGAGTGGTACGCGCTCGCCGCCAGGTAATTCCACCCGTGGCTGCCCCAGCAACTGGCCGGCGCGCATCGCTGCCCCCGGCGCCGCGTCCGCGACGAAAAAGCCGTCGACGAAGCGCGGCTTGGGTTTGAATTTCAGTTGCAGCACGTAGTCGCGCGCTGGCGGATAAAGGCTTGCCATCCGCAGCGCGCCTTGCATCAGCCGCGCCGAGAAGCGTGATTTCGGCTGCATGAAGGCGCCGATGCGCAGCGCCATGCGGATCAAGGCCCAGGCGTGGGGCGCGCGCTCGACTTCGTAGGTGTCGAGCAGGCGCGGGCCGAGCTCGCCGCGCACCACGGCGGCGAGTTTCCACGCCAGATTACACGCATCGCGCACGCCGCTGTTCATGCCCTGCCCGGCGAAGGGCGGCGACAGGTGCGCGGCATCCCCGGCAAGGAACACGCGGCCCTTGCGCCACGCGTGGGCCATGCGCGCATGAAAGGTGTAGACCACCTTGCGCACAATAGGCAGCGCGGCGTCCCCTGCCACGCGCTCGCGCATCCACGTCCGGATGCGGGCTTCATCGAGCATCGCTTCCGCGTCTTCATCGGCATGCAGCATGAATTCATAGCGCAGCGTGCCGTGCGGGCCGGGCAGCCGTATCGTCGGACGCAGCGGGTCGCAATACGTGCGCGTGTGGATGAAGGCATCCTGACGATCCGCAAGGTCAACGATCAGCCAGCGTTCGGCAAACGTGGCGCCGCGCATCGCGATGCCGAGTGTCTCGCGCACCGTGCTGCGGCCGCCGTCGCAGGCGATCAGCCAGTCGCAGGTGGCTTTGTGCGTGCCGCCTTGGTGTTGGAGCGTGAGTTCAACCTTGCCGTCTGCCTCGGCAAAGTCAATCAGCTCATGGCCCATGCGCACGCCCACGTGCGGAAAGCGCGCGAGTGCATCAAACAACGCCGCTTCAAACAGCGGCTGGCGAAATGCATTGCGTTTGGCGTGACCGTATTCGCGCGAGGTGGGCAGCACCTGCGCGAACACCTCTCCCGTCAGCGCGTGGTAATGCACGCCGTAGCCCTGCACGATGTCGGGCAACACGCGCCCCAGCACTCCGGCGTTTTGCACGGCGCGCAGACTTTCATCGTCGATCGACACCGCGCGCGGCTCGCCCACCGTCGCGGCATGGCGCTCGACTAGCAGCGTCTCGACACCGTAGACGCCCAGCAGATTGGCCAGCATCAATCCGGTGGGGCCGGCGCCGATGATGACGACGGGGGTGTGGACCGGGATGTGATTCGCGGGATTCATTTTTTTGTCGTCAATGGCGCAGGCGTGCGGTGATCAGGACTGGCTGTTCTTGACGGCCTCAACGCGTGGGGGCACATTGGCATGGTTGAAGGATAATAGAAAGATAGCGGTATTCAATCGGGCGTTAAATGTAAGGACGCATGACAAAATCGTCGCTGCTCACCATATCAGGTATGGCATGGCTGGCCTATGCCAGTCACGCGCTGGCGCAACACTTTCCCAGCAAGCCGCTGCGCATCATCGTCCCCGCCATCGCCGGCAGTGCGCCCGATGTGCGCGCGCGCCAGATTGCGCCTAAACTCGCCGAGGCGCTGGGGCAACATGTTATCGTTGATAATCGTCCCGGCGCCAATGGGCGCATCGCCGCGCAGCAGGCGGCAGCCGCGCAACCCGATGGCCATACGCTGATGTCCGCGCTGATCAACAACGCCATCAACGACCTGCTGCACCCGAATTCAGCCGCACGGCTCAACCATGAACTCGCCCCCGTCGTGCAGTTCAGCCTGTCGCCGCTGGTGATGGTGGTGCATCCCGGCGTGGGCGCCAACTCGCTGCAAGAATACCTGCAACTCGCCAAAGGCAAACCCGGCGCACTCACCTATGCCTCCGCCGGCCCCGGCAGCATCACGCAGTTGCTCGGCGAATGGATCAAGTTAAAAAGCGGCACGAACATACTCGACGTGCCGTACAAATCCGTGGGCGCGGAAATGCCGGATTTGCTCGGCGGCCAGATCACCACCGGTTACCTGGTGGCCACGGTCATCATGGCACATGTGAAATCGGGCAAGCTGCGCGGGCTGGCCGTCTCGGGCCGCAATCGCCTGCCGCTGCTGCGCGACGTGCCCACCATGACGGAAGGCGGGCTGCCCGGCGTCGAGGCCAGTGCGTGGAGCGGTTATTTTGTGCCGGCGGGTGTGCCGCAGCCGATGATTCACAGGTTAAACGCAGAGCTGGTGCGTGTGTTCAAGTCTCCTGACATTCGCGACGTGGCCACTGCGACCGGTACGGAAGTGGTGGGCGGGCGACCGGATGAATTCGCTGCGTTTATTCGCGCGGAAATCACCAAGTGGGGCGGCATCATCAAGGAAGCGGGGATCAAGCCGCAGTGATTCGCGCACAAGATATTTAAAGCAGCGGCGATGCCGCACTACGCGCTACGCCGTGATGAACTCCATGATTGACGTCGTTGAGACGTAGCTATAGTCTGCTTGACAGTAACAAGGTGATCTATTCGAAAGACGTGATTTCTTGCAGGGTTCGAAATTCAGTCGCGGCAAGTCCAACAATCACGCTAGCAATGGCTTTCAAAGGGGGAAACATCATGCGCATGTTCGACGCTGTTCGAAAATATGGCTTCATTGGGCGTTTGTGGAAACAGGGCGGGCTCGCAGCCGTGCTGGGCGGCGCCGTGCTGGCGGGCGGACCGTCCGCATCACTGGCCGCTGATGTCACGTTTGAACGCCTGCTAAATCCTGAACCGCACAATTGGCTCATGGTGAATCGCGATTTCACCGCGCAGCGCCATTCAACGCTCGATCAGATCAACAAGTCGAACATCAAAAACCTGAAACTGCAGTTCGCGGTGGCGATCGGCGTCACCTCGCCCAACGAGGGCTTGCAGGTCACGCCGCTGGTGGATGATGGGTTTATGTATGTCATCGACGGCTGGGGCGTGGTTTACAAAATCGATGTGCGTTCGGTCTGAGCGAGGCCCGATTTTATGGACGGGCACGTTGATGTTAATTTATCAATTTGTCAGGAGAACCCATGAAACGCATACCGCGTCGTATTTTTACGGAAGAATTCAAACGAGAAGCAATCAAGCTGGTAACCGAGCAAGGTCTGACAATGGCAGAAGCCGGCCGGAAGCTCGACATTGCGACCAAATCGTTACGCACCTGGGTCGGGCAGCGTGAGCGTGGTCAACTCAAGGCCAGCTTGGGTGCGTCAAAGCTCACAGCCGATCAGCAGCGCATACGTGAGTTGGAACGAGAGTTAGCCATAGCGAAGATGGAACGCGACAGCGGCGCGCGTGGTTCGCTGGGCTATGGAGTGCCACGATTGATCCCCCGCGTATCCTGGATTTGGCGACAAATACTTCCTAATGAATAATCTCGGTTAAATCTGGGGTCCACTATATTGCCGATTTAACCGGCGCACGGAGTTTGATAATGAGCAAGATGGAAGATCTCCTAAAGCAGAAAGAGGAAATCGAATCCGCCATTCAGGCCGAGTTTATTCGTGAACGTGACGCTGCGACCATGGGTGATGCGGCCGCGGAATACAACCTCGGCGTGATGTATCACCAAGGTCAGGGAGTGAAAATTAACTATCCAGAAGCGCTGCGATTCTTCAAGCTGTCCGCAAGCAAAACTTTTTCTGAGGCTCAATTCAAGCTTGGGTTAATGTTTGAAAATGGACAGGGCGTTACCGCTGCTGACGAAGAAGCGCTATCTTGGTACAAGCTTGCAGCAGAGCAAGGTCATGTTGAAGCGCATTTAAATAGTGGCGTGATCTACGAAAGACTTAAGGGTGCGAAGCAAGACTACGCGCAAGCCATGCGGTCGTATAAATTTTCGGCTGAGCATGGCAATACTGATGCGAAGTTTCACATTGGTTGCATGTATGAAAATCACCATGGTGTCGAGCAGGATTACGCGGAGGCAGTTCGCTGGTTCAGGCAAGCATCTGAATTGGGGCATACCGAGGCGTACTTCAGACTGGGTGTGATTTATAGCGACGGTCTTGAGGTCAAGCAAGATTACGCCGAGGCGATACGGTGCTACCGGTTAGCTGCTGCACAGGGACATGCGGGGGCGCAGGTGAATCTTGGTCTGATGTATGACAATGGCGAAGGTGTATCTCAAAGTTATTCTGAGGCCATGCGCTATTACAAGGTGGCGGCATTGCGTGGAAATGCTGATGCGCAATCAAAGGTCGGCATTATGTTTAGTAATGGTAAGGGTGTTAAGCAAGATGATGCCGAAGCTTTGCGCTGGTACAAGCTGGCAGCAGCGCAGGATCATGCGGCAGCACTTTCAAATCTGGGTTTCATGTATGAGCATGGCCGTGGCGTTGAAGCCGATGATCGACAAGCGCTCATGTGGTTCAACAAGGCTGCAAAAAAAGGTGATCTCAATGCAGCCAAAATTCGGGACATGATTGAGGCTAGATTGGCTGCGCAAGAAAGACCGAAAGGCGCCAAGTAGCCCCCGCTGCAGGCTGCGACATTGCGCGCCACGAGGGTGTAAATAGTTTTGTGTAATCGGTCATTAGGCAGGAAACTGCCTTTCCACAAGGAGCCCAATGACCAAACGCAAAACTATTTACACCCTCTTGCGCCCATGATAACCACCAGCACGATACGCACTCCAGGAGACCTGAAGGCCCGCGTCGTCGCTGCCGCCGAGCGCGCAGGACGACCCGCTACGCCAACGGTCAGTGATGCGCGTTGTGGCGCTCACCCGTGATATCACGCACTTCCGCCGACAGCTCCAGCGATTCACGCTTTTTGTCCGCGAGTTCAAAGGTGAGCTTCAACGCCACGCGCTCGCCCGGCTTCATCTGCTGTTTGAGCCCCATCATCATGACGTGATAGCCGCCGGACGCGAGCTTGACGGTTTTGCCGGCGGGGATATCGATGCCGTCCACCGGGAACATTTTCATCACGCCGTTTTGCATGGTCATGTTGTGAATTTCGACGGATGTCGCCACCGGGCTTTCCACGCTCAACAAGCGCACGGTGCTTTTGGCGGTAATCTCCATGAACGCGCCAGTGCCTTTTTGTGCGGCCACCGTGCCGCGCACCCAGGCCTCTTTCACCTCAACCGATTGCGCGTGTGCGGCAACCGGCAGCGCCATGGCGGCGCTGGACACCATGATAGTCAGTGCTAACCTTAATCCGTGAATCACAAATATTCCTTTAAAAACATATACTTATATATTATCCCTTGCTGTGGGGCCGCCCCTTACAGCACGTAACGCGCGAGGTCCTCGCTTTGTGCCAGGTCTTTTAAGCGCGCATCCACGTAAGCACCGTCGATGGCCACTGTCTCGCCGCTGTGTTTGCCGGCGTTGAAGGATATGTCCTCCAGCAGTTTTTCCATCACGGTATAAAGCCGGCGCGCGCCGATGTTTTCGGTTTTTTCATTCACCTGCCACGCGATCTCGGCGAGGCGTTTGATTGCGTCCGCACCGAACGCGAGTTTCACTTCTTCGGTGGCGAGCAAGGCTTCGTATTGCTTGACCAGGCTGGCGTGGGTGTTGGTGAGTATCTGCTCAAAATCGGACACTGACAGACTGCTCAACTCAACACGGATCGGAAAGCGCCCCTGCAATTCGGGTATCAAATCCGACGGTTTTGAAAAATGAAACGCGCCGCTGGCGATGAATAAAATATGATCGGTCTTGATCATGCCGTATTTGGTGGTGACAGTCGTGCCTTCGACCAGCGGCAACAAATCGCGCTGCACGCCCTGGCGCGACACATCGGCGCCGGAGGATTCCTGCCGCCCGGCGATCTTGTCGATTTCATCGAGGAACACGATACCGTTTTGCTCGACGCTGTTGACCGCCTGCTGTTTCAAATCTTCGTCGTTGACCAGCTTGCCAGCCTCTTCATCGGTCAACAGTTTCATCGCGTCGCGCACTTTCATCTTGCGCGTGCGTTTTTTGCCGGTTCCGATGTTCTGGAACATGCCCTGTATCTGCGAGGTTAAGTCTTCCATGCCGGGCGGGGCCATGATCTCCATGTGCGCCTGCATGCCCGCGACTTCGATCTCGATTTCCTTGTCGTCGAATTCGCCTTCGCGCAGTTTTTTTCGGAATTTCTGCCGCGTGGGGTTTTCGCCTTCTTCTGCGGTTGCCCCGAAATCCGGCGGCGGCGGCAACAGCACATCGAGCACGCGCTCTTCCGCCATATCTTCGGCCTGACGCCGCACCTTGCGCGTGGCTTCTGTGCGGATGTCCTTGATCGCGGTTTCCACCAGATCGCGGATGATGGTATCGACATCGCGTCCGACGTAGCCCACCTCGGTGAATTTCGTCGCTTCGATCTTAATAAACGGCGCGTCGGCCAACCGCGCCAGCCGGCGCGCGATTTCCGTTTTGCCCACGCCGGTGGGCCCAATCATCAAAATATTCTTCGGCGTGATTTCCTGACGCAGCGGCTCGGCCACCTGCTGCCGCCGCCAGCGATTGCGCAGCGCAATCGCGACCGCGCGCTTGGCGTCATCCTGACCGATGATATGGCGGTCGAGCTCGTGTACGATTTCCTGGGGGGTCATGTGTGACATAGCGTGAGGCGTTAGGTGTGAGGCGTGGGACATCAGGAGCGAGGCATCATGCGACAGCGGCGGGGTTACCCCTCACGCCTCACTCCAAAACCTCGATCGTATGCTGCTGATTAGTATAAATACAAAGATCACCCGCGATTTCGAGCGATTTTTTTACGATATCACGCGGCGCAAGATCGGTATTTCCCAGCAGCGCGCGTGCCGCCGATTGCGCGAACGACCCGCCGCTGCCAATGGCGACGATGCCGTGCTCTGGCTCCAACACGTCGCCCACGCCCGTGATAATCAGCGAATGATCGCGATCCGCCACCGCGAGCATCGCTTCCAGGCGGCGCAACATGCGGTCGGTGCGCCAGTCTTTGGCGAGTTCCACCGCCGAGCGCATCAAATTGCCTTGATGCTTTTCCAGCTTGGCCTCAAAACGCTCAAACAGGGTGAATGCATCCGAAGTGCCGCCGGCAAATCCCGCGAGTATCTTTTCGTGATACAGGCGGCGGATTTTGCGCGCGGTGGATTTCACCACCACATTGCCGAGCGTCACTTGTCCGTCGCCGCCGAGCGCGACGATGTTGCCGCGACGCACCGACAGGATGGTGGTGCCGTGAAAGACTTCAGGGTTCATGCGCAGGCCATCAAGGAAGGGTTTGCCATAGGCGGGGCACCATACACAGGTAATGTCGTTTTAGCGTTTTTCAAGGGCTGATTATAGCCGCGATATCAATCCAGCTTGAACACCACCGGCACTACATACGGCGACTCAATGGCTTGTGCGCCCTGCCGCGCCGGCACAAACCGCCACGCTTTTACCGCCGCGAGCGCGGCTTCGTCGAGTGACGCATGGCCGCTGGTTTTTTCGAGGCCCACACTGGCTGCAAGTCCTTCGGCAGTGACCAGCACGCGGATCAACACTGTGCCTTGATCGCCACGGCGCCGCGCCGCGAGCGGATACACCGGTCGTGGATTGTTCAGGTACGCCGCATCGGAACGCGGCGGCGTTGCCGGTGCCGGTGCGGCGACAGGCGCAAGCGCCGGACGCTGCACGTCAGGCGGCGGCGCGGGACGCTGTTCTGGGACCACAATCGACGACGGCGGCGCCTCGGGCGCCGCCATCAGTATCGTATCTTGTTGCGCACGCGGTTCCGTTGTTTGCGCAACCGCAGGCTTCAGTGGCTGGGGCGCTGGACGCTCCCGTGGCACATCCAGCGGCAACGGTTTCGGCGGGACGATCTGCGGCGACGTTTCCGGCGAAATCAGTTCGACCGTGAGCGGGTGCGGCAAATCGTCACGCAGTGCCTTCCATTGCGGCAGCAGCGTCAGCACTATCGCGTGCGTCGCCACGCTGCCCGCTAGACACAGCATCAGCAGCGCATGATTGTGCGCCTTGACGGTCGAAATTGAATCTGCAGCCATTATTAAATAATCTTTAAAAACAAATGCTTATACATAAATACTACTACCCGTAACACCGCGCGAGGCGTGATTATCGTCCGCTTTACCCGGCGCGACAAACACGCTCAACGCCGCACGGTGGCTTAGAACTGCACGCGCATACCCACCTGCCCGCTCCGCTTGCCCATTGGCGCGATATCTTTCAAAAACGACACGTGATTGCGCGCATCCGCGTTAAGCAAGTTCACGCCGCGCAGAAAAAGCTCCGCGCTGCCGTGTGGTGTCGGCGACTTCATGCGGTAGGTCAAAGCCGCATTGAGCATGGTGTAACTGTCGGTAGGCAATTCATTGGCCGACACACGATTTTGCGCAGACACCCACGTTGCATCCACCCGCGCGCCGAACTGGCCCCAGCGATAATCAAGGCCCGCACCGAATCGTCGCGGCGCAATGCGCGGCAGCGGCAGGCCGGTGTAGCGATCATCGGCGCGCACGTAGTCGAACTTCAGCAGTAAATCGAGCGTGTTCGCCCGATCCAGCAATCTGAGTTTTCCTTCGGCCTCCATGCCGCGAAAGCGCGCGGGCACGGCGCGATAGGCGAGTTCGGGCAACACTTCTTCGCCCGTGTTATCCGAAACGCCGGGCGTAATCGTCTCAGGCGGATTCAGCTCGCCATCCGCGCCACGTGTGTTACCACTATTGAACACGCCGATGTAGTTCTTGAAACGGCTGTGGAACACACTGATGCTGCCCGAGTGCGCGCCGGAACGCATACGCAATGCGGCATCGAAGGCCCGTGATTTTTCTCTGGCGAATGTGCTGTCACCCACCTCGTAAGAGCCCGTCGCGGCGTGCGGGCCGTTGGCATACAACTCATAATAAGTCGGCGCGCGCTCGGTCATCGTGCCGTTAAGCGCCAGCGCCAGTCCCGGTGTAAAACGATAGACGCCGCCAATGGCACCGCTGTTGCCGCTGAAGGATCGAGCCTGCGTTGGATCGAAGCGCGGCCCTGCGCCGCCAAACGGCGTGGGGCCGCCGCCTTGCGAGCTGACTTCGGTTCGCTCGTGACGTCCGCCAAAGGTGAGCTTCAATTTTCCTATCGGCAGCTCTTCATAAATAAACAGTGCCTTGCTGTCGGTTTTCGTCGTCGGCACAAACGCTTCGGCGCCGAGCGCGGAAAAATCAACGCTGTTGAACTGCACGCCAACCGCGCCTTTCAGCGGGCCGAGATTGCCATGCACCAGTTCCAGCCTGCCTTCGTGTCCTCTGCTTTTGAAATCGGTGGCCGGCACGCCGGCGTCAAGCTCGGTGTGTTTGTAGTCGGTCTTGCCCAGTTTGAATTTAACGCCGGTGATAAATGACCCGATGTCGCGCATTTCACCCGCAAGATCCCAGCGCTTGCTCTCCATGTCGATGGTCACTTCCGGCTCGGCTACCGTACCGTATCGGCTCTCGAACGAGGAGAACGACAAGCCAACATAGCCCTTGTCCCACGTGGCGGAGCCGCCTATCGATCCGCCGCTGGAACGCGACGCGCTGTTGGGCAGGGTGCCGTAGGTTACGGCTCGCGCCGGATCAGTGGCTTGCAGACGTGGCGAAATAGTCGGGCCTTTAATTTTCAAATCATCGGTGTCGCGGGTGTACACGTCGGTATGCAGCGCAAAGCGCCCGTTGCCGGCTTCCAGCATGGCGCCGAAGGCCTTCTCGGATTCGGCGCCGCCGAGACGCCCCTCGGCTCTGCCGCGCACGCCCTGCAGCGGCTCCTGCGGAATACGGTTGTCGATCACGTTGACCACACCGCCCACCGCGTTGCCGCCATAGAAAAGTGCCGCCGGTCCGCGCACCACTTCGACACGCTCGACCACCAGCGGATCAATCGGCACCGCGTGATCGTTGCTCAATGAAGAAGCATCGAGCACGCCGGTGCCATTGCTAAGAATGCGTATGCGATCGCCTTCAAGACCGCGGATCACCGGGCGGCTGGCGTTGGGGCCGAAGTACGTGGAGCTCACACCAGGCATTTCGTTCAGGGTTTCCCCCAGCGTCGAGCGGCGCTGCAAAAAAAGGTTGGTTCCTTCCAACACGGACGTCGGCGACACCAGGCTGAACAGTTCACTGCCCAGCGGATTGCCAGTGACGATCACCGGCGACAATTGAGTCGGTGTCCCCGTAGTGGCGGGGGGCTTAGCAGCAGGGGTCTGCGCGTGCGCGGAAACCGCGAACGCAGCAGCGACCGCATAGGCGATGCGACTGAACATGAATTTCTCCTGTGGAATGCACGAATACACGGCACGCAGACTCGAGCGATGCTCAAGCCGCGCGGGGTTTCAGAACTATGCGGCCGGGGCGTTACCCAAGCCGCAGCACATCACAGGAAAAGGGGTGGACCGCGCGAGAGCGCAGGAACGGCTTCGGAACCGAGCCGCGGGTTAAACGTGTAGATTGCAACAGCCGCTGGAAGATCAGCGGCAACGAAAGCGGCACAAACACCATGCACTCCGCCCAGCACTTGGCCGAACGCGAGGTCGAAAGCGCACAAGCTGCGTTCCCCGGATGGGGATTCGTGGCCATCATCGCGACCATCCGCGTGCCCCTCGGTCTCGGCTTCATGGTCATGCGCGAGCGTGCCTTGTGCTCGTGCATCGCTGCCCGCATGCCATGTGGCATGCGCGATAGCGCCCTGCTGCGCCACGAGCAGCAGGACGACACAGAGATAATGGAATAACCGGCGAGACAATTCAGAACTCAGTCCGCGTTCAACGCGACTGAAGCAGCCCGAGGCAAGACGCGCATTACTTCGCCACCGTCACCACGGCATCCGTGAGCCGATAGTAGAGCCCCATCGGATCATCCTTCAGTACGGCGAGTTTACCGGTGAGCAATATCGGCTCAAAGCCGTATTTCACTGGCGTCTTGGCCTGCACTTCGACCATTTGCTCCGGCCCGCCGGGCAAACAGAACGAGCACGACGGCGGCAGCGCGGCGAGTATGAAGCGCGCCTGCTTTTCACCCATGTCGAGCGGCATCATGAAACCCTGAATTTTGACTTCTTTTTTGTCGAGCGCGCTCACTTCTTTGGCGAACTCCGGCACAAACTTGTCTTTTTGTTTGACCGGCTTCACTTCGCCCAGCGTTTTCCACGACAGCACGCCTTTCATTTCCGGCAACGGCTTGTCGTTCCACTGCGACGCCGACGCATCGGCTGCGGGATTCTTGGCCATCAGGTCTTTACCGGCCGCCGGGCCTTTCTGCGGCTGCTGCGCCCACGCGCTGGCGCACACACCCATTAACACTGCGAAACATACGCTCGAAAATTTCATCGCAACCTCCAGAAGGTCAAACCCGTCAATAGCGAACTAGTCTACTCCACTCCGCAAACTATCAGTAAGTATATGTTTCTATTGATAATTTTATATCAGTGCTTGTGTTTCATGCCACACAGCGTGCCGATGCCCAGCCCCTTGCAGTCCTTCGCCAACTGCGCATGACAGGCTTTCTCGCCCTTGCCGCTCTCCAGACATTTCGCGGCGGTGAGATGCGCGTCCGCCATCGCGCGATGATCGAGGATGTCTTTTTGCACCTCGGCGGCGCCGTGCGCTTTGTCGCTTTTTGGCGTCTTGTCCTGCGCCCACGCGGGCGTAGCCATCAGAACAACGGCCAGCGTTGAAATCCAAACTTTGTTCATGTGCTCTCCTATACTGTTGATAGACATTAGCCGCGCGCCAAAGTGCCCGCGATGTCGGTGCGATACGCGCGCCACGCGGGGATCAGCGCGGCCAGCACGCCCACGCCCGCTGCCAGCGCCAGCACCCACCATTCCGTTTGCACCCAGATCCAGCCAGTGACCGAGACCTGTTGCGCGGCCTTCAACGCGTGACCGAGCACCTCCGTCAGCCCATGCCCCAGCGCGATGCCCAACACACCGCCGATCAGCGCCAGCAGCAGCCCTTCGAACAGCAGCAACAGCATCAGCGTCCGTGGACGCGCGCCAAGCGTGCGCATTACCGCCAGATCGTAGCGCCGTTCGTTCAGCGCGTTGTAGAGCGCGAT
This sequence comes from Betaproteobacteria bacterium, assembly GCA_947467315.1. GTDB lineage: Bacteria > Pseudomonadota > Gammaproteobacteria > Burkholderiales > SG8-41 > UBA5216. Next base: position 25,075 of record CANIID010000013.1, read on the forward strand.
GAACACGGAGAGGCCGGCGCTGAACACCAGCACCAGCGCAAAGCCGCGCAGTACATCCACCCCCACGCCGATGATGCTGAACAACCGCGCCGTCTCATACGCGGGCGAGGCCGCCTGCATCGCGGAATTGTTATTCACATAACGCGGCAACATCGCGGCGGCTATCGGCGAGGCGTATTGAATCAGCAGCGCGGTGTATTCTTTTTCTTCTTCCTTCATCTGGTTGGCGATATCGTTGATGTCCTTGATCTCGTGATGATCGGCGTGCATCGCCCACACGCTTTCGACACTGCAAATCACCAGCCGGTCGAGCACCGTGCCGCTGCGTGCGAGAACGCCCGCCACCACATACGGATGCGCCTCGTGCGCATCACCCGCGTCACCCAGGCCGTGCGAGCCATGAAATTTATCGCCGAGTTTCAGCCCCGTGCGCGCGGCAACTTCCGCGCCGATCACCACTTCCAGCACTTTCTCCCAACGCTTGCCAGATGCAAATTTGGCGTCGTAATGCGTGAGGTAATCGTGCGTGGTACCGACGATGCGCGCGCCTTTGTAACTGTCGCCCAGCGCCAGCGGCATCGCCTTCTTCACCATGCGATGCTTCGATATCTCAAGCGCTTGTTTATAAGGGATATTTCCCGTCGGCACATCCAGATGATAAATGCTCGACAAAATCACCTGCATCGGGCTGCCCTTGGCGCCGATCACCAGATCGATGCCCTGCGCATCACGCCGCATGCGTTGGTCGAGCTGCGTGGTGGCGAGCAACAGCAGCACGATGGTCGCCACGCCCAGTGCCAGCAACAGGATATTCAGCAGCGTGTTGAGGCGGCGCGCTTTGAGATAGGCAAAGCTGATGGTGGCGAGGTTCATGCGGCCACCCCAGTCAGTTCGTAGTGATTCGGCACACGCGACTTGATGCGCTGATCGTGGGTAGCGATCACCAGTGTCGCGCCGCATGCGTGGGCCTGCGCCAGCAACAAATCCAGCACCTGCACGCAACGTGCATCGTCAAGGTTCGACGTCGGCTCATCGGCCAGCAGCAGCTTCGGCTTATTCACCACCGCGCGCGCCACCGCCACGCGCTGCGCCTGCCCGTGCGAGAGTTCATGCGGATGTGCGTGGGCTTTGTCGTCTAAATCAAGACTTGCCAGCACCTCGCACACGCGGGCCGCATCCTGCGCTTCGCCCGCCAAGTATTGTGCCAGCAGCAAATTATTCAGCACCGTCAGGCTGTCGATGAGATGCAAGCGTTGCAACACGATGCCGATATGTTTGCCGCGAAACCGATCCAGCGCCGACGGCGACAATGCCATCATATCCTGATCCGCCACCGTCACCTGCCCGGCGCTGGGCCGCAAGATGCCGGCCAGCACATGCAGCAAGGTGGTTTTGCCGCTGCCCGACGGCCCCAGCATCAGCCACTGCGCGCCCTGTTCGGCCTGCCACGCGTCGACGCGCAGCACGTCTTTTCCGTCATAGGCATGCGCAAGTTGGCGAACGGAGAACATGATTTTGGTTTCCAAAGTTGGGCTGGCATTTTACCGCCACCGCGTCGCGCTTGCGGCGCGTCGCTCCAAACGTCTGGTGTCGCGTCCAAACACAAGCTGTTGCGCGCAGCACACACCGACACATCACAAACGGTTGAATATATGGGGGAATTTCTCTTTTCACCCCTCATTTGATATCCTCTCGCTACGATAACCATGCCCACTGGGAACCCCTTATGTTGACGACTTCGCTACGCACACTGGCTTTGGCCGCCCTGGTCGGCCTCGGCGCCGGCGCTTACGTTCCCGCCGTGACTGCTGCTCCCGACGAAATTGTGGTGTTTACCGACGAGTTCGAGAAAAAAGGCGCGGTCGGCTACGAGTTGCACCTGAACTACGCCGCGCGCGCGCAAAACGCCGGATTACCCCGGCGAGCAAGCGCCGCATCATGTTTTCCGCGTCATGCCTGAAATCGTCTGGGGCTTGTCAGAGAAGTGGAACCTCGGTCTGCATTTTCCGCTGTCGTACGACCCCGCCACAAAATCCGCCAAGCTCGACGGCGCGAAAGTGCGTTTGCATTATCTGAACGTCAACGAGCACAGCCCCGACAGCGCGACCTTTTATGGCGTCAATTACGAGGTCTCGGCCTATAGCAAGCGCATCACCGAATCACGCTACAACGCGGAGCTGCGCGGCATTGTGGGTGTGCGCGCCGGCGACTGGAAATTTACCGTCAATCCGATCCTCACCAAGGCGCTCAGCGACAACCCCAATGGCAAGCATCTGGAGTTCGAGGTATTCGGCCAGGCGCTGCGTTCATTCGACGAAGATTTCGCCGTGGGCATCGAACATTATTCGTCACTCGGTCGGCTACCCGACGTTTGGCTCGCAATCGGAGCAAATCACCTACTTGGTAACCGATTTCAAGACCAAGCATCACTTCGACATTCATCTGGGTATCGGACATGGCTGGACCAGCCCGACCGACAAACTGGTATTCAAAGCGCTGATCGGCATACCGTTTTAACTGCGGCGCGGCGGTAGCAAAGGTATCGACGCCATGAAAATCAAAACACAGTTGATGGTACTTGGCATCACCGGCATTGCGTTGGTCTTGGCCATAGGCGCACTCAGCGTTCACTCCAAGCGCAAAGTGGATGTGGCGCTCGAAGCGAATACTCTCCTCACGACTGCACTGCGCAACCACGGCGAGGCCGACATGATGCACGATTCGCTGCGCGACGACGTGTACGAGGCAGTACTCTCGGGCATCCGTGGTGATGCCGAACATATCAAGGAAGTACAAAAGGAATTTGCCGCACACGCCGCGAATTTCAAAAAAAGCCTAGCCGCCAACGGCAACCTCGCACTCGACGCAGACATGAGTGCACGCCTGAAAGCGCTGCAGGGGCCGCTGGAAGCTTACATACGCGCGTCGGAAGAGCTGATCGCGATCGCGGGCGATAACGAAAAAGCCACTCCCAAAATCAAGGGGTTTCAGGATTCATTCGAAGCCCTCGAAAAGCCCATGGCCGCCATGAGCGACAGGATCGAGGAGCTGGTCAAGCAGCGCAAACAAGCGGTTGATGAAGCCACACGACTGTCCGAACTGCTCGCCGTCGTGGTAACGCTGGTGGGTGTCGTGGTGATGGCTGTATTAGGATTTCTGGTGTATCGCAGTGTGACCGGCTCGATCCATGGCGTGCAACGCGCGGTGGACGATCTGCGTGCGGGCTCCAGCGATCTGACGTACCGGCTGCCGGCCATGAAGGGCGAGTTTAACCACCTGAGCACATCGCTCAACCAGTTTATCGGCGGGCTGCACGACATTGTGTCGCGGGTGCGCGACAGCGCATCCACGATTGGCGAAACCTCGCAGCACGTCGCGCAGGGCAATCAGAGTCTGTCGGCGCGCACCGAAGAGCAGGCCGCTGGTCTGGAAGAAACCGCGTCGAGCATGGAGCAATTGACCGCTACCGTGAAACGTAACACGGATAGCGCACAGCGCGCCAACGAACTGGCGCAAAGCGCGTCGCAGGTGGCGTCGCGTGGCGGCGAAACGGTGCGCGGCGTGGTCACCACTATGGAAGGTATTTCCGAGTTATCCCGCAAAATCGCCGATATTATCGGCGTGATCGACAGCATCGCGTTTCAGACCAATATCCTCGCGCTCAACGCGGCCGTCGAAGCCGCGCGCGCCCGCGAACAGGGCCGTGGTTTCGCGGTGGTTGCCACTGAAGTGCGGGCGCTGGCGCAGCGCTCGGCGCAAGCCGCCAAGGAAATCAAAGGCCTGATTCAAGCGTCGGCCGATCAAGTCGAAAGCGGCACACGGTTCGTGGGCGATGCCGGCAAAACCATGGACGACATTGTCGCGTCGGTAAGAGAAGTCACCGACATCATCGCCGATATTTCAGGGGCCAGCCGTGAGCAACTCAGCGGTATCGAGCAAGTCAACCGCGCGGTGACCGATATGGATACCTCGACCCAGCAAAATGCCGCCATGGTCGAACAATCGGCGGCGGCGGCGGAACACATGGCTCAACAGGCGCAGGATCTGATCGCAGCCTTCGCACGCTTCAAACTGCATGCATCGGCGGCAGCCGACACGCGATTGCATGCCCGTCAGGCAACACCCGCGCCTGATCCCATGGCCCACTATGACCCTGCCGCACAGCAGCCGCGCCCGCAGGCGTTGCCGCCCTCACGCACGCGCACCGCGTTACCGCACCAGCAACGTGCCAACGAAGCGGGCGGCGACTGGAAAGAGTTTTAGCGCCGCCGTTGATTGCAGAACATCGGTTTAAAGCTATTTTTCAGTCATTTTTGTCACGCTGCGCGTCACCATGAAACGCCTCTTCATTTTCCTGATCGACGCCTACAAGCTGCTGCTGTCGCCATTTTTTGGCCAGCAATGCCGCTTCTATCCGACGTGTTCAAGCTACGCCAAAGAAGCGATTGAAGTCCACGGCGCGTTGTGCGGCGGGTGGCTCGGCGTGAAACGCATTGTGCGCTGTAATCCGTGGTGCAAAGGCGGTGTGGACGAAGTGCCGCCGCTCACTTCCGCAACTAAGCGCTAAGTGGAGAGGCGGCACACCAACCCTTTCAGATATTCGCCTTCCGGAAAGCTCAGTAACACGGGATGATCGCCCGCCGCGTGATGCCATGCCTCCACACGCGCATTCACACCTGCATCCAGCGCAGCGCCGGCGACGATTTTCTGGAACAGATCCGCGCTCACGCCGCCGGAACACGAGTACGTCATCAACACACCGCCGGGGTTCAGCAGTTTGAAGCCCAGCAGGTTCGCATCCTTGTACGCCCGCGCGGCTTTTTCGGCATGCGCGGCGGTGGGCGCGAGTTTGGGCGGATCGAGCACGACGATATCGAAACGCCGGTTCTGATCGCGAAATAGCCGCAGCGTTTGAAACACATCGCCTTCGATCCATTCGGTTTTCGGCAGATGGTTACGCGTGGCGTTCGCGCGAGCCGTCGCCAGCGCAGGGTCGGAGCTGTCGATGGCAGTGACCGATTGCGCGCCGCCGGCCAGCGCGTGCAACGCAAAACCGCCGCTGTAGCAAAAGCAATCCAGCACGGCTTTGTCTTTAGCAATTTCCTTTAAAAACATATGGTTATCTCGTTGATCGAGATAGTAGCCGGTCTTGTGTCCCGCCTCGATTGCGACCTGGAATTGCAGGCCGTATTCGTGAACGATGAGTGGGCCGGTGAGCGCATCACCACGCAATAAACCGCTGCGCGGCGGCAAGCCTTCGAGCTCGCGCACATCGGCATCGGAACGCTCCCACACGCGCGCGATGTTGAATGGCGCGGGCAGCGCCATCAACGCATCGGCGATGACGTCGCGCCAACGCTCGCCGCCTGCCGCGAGTAATTGCACGACGACAGTATCGCCGTATAGATCGGCGATCACGCCGGGCAAGCCATCGGATTCGCCATGTACCAGGCGCGCCGCGTTGGTAAGCCCGCTCGCCAGCAGGCTGGCGCGCGCCTGTGCAGCGGTAGCAATCCGGTCTTTGAAAAAAGTGTCGTCGATGGCGCGCCCGGCATACGGCGGCCAATCCCACACGCGCGCGCAGATTTGGGATTTCGGGCTGTAGGCCGCAACGGCGAGCATCGCGCCCTCGGCCGAGCGCACGTCTACCGTGTCACCCGATTGCGGCGCGCCCTCGATGCGTGCAACGGCGCCGGAAAAAACCCACGGATGCCGGCGCTTGAGGGATTTGTCGCGACCGGGTTTGAGGATCAGGCAGGTCAATCACCACCGCCGCCACCGCCACTATCGGAACCGCCGGAACTGCTCGACGAGTCAGAACTGCTGCTCCAATCGCTGCCTGAACTGCTGGAGCCGCTATCACCGGAAGCACTGCTGCCGAAGGTGCTGCTGTCCGAATCGCTGCTGCCGCCGAGACCGCCGCCCATGATCGCGGCAATCATCACTGCGGCCACCACCGCCACGCCCACGGCAACCGCAAGGCCGGCGCCGGCCATCAACAGTCCGCCCGCCGCGAGCACGCCCGCGCCGCCACCCATCATCATTTTGCTTGCCATGCTGAAGTCTCCCTATCCGTCCTTATGATTTGGTCTTGCGTTTTGCCCGAGGATGCGCCTGGTCATACACCTTCGCCAGGTGTTGAAAATCCAGTTGCGTATACACCTGCGTGGAAGAAATACTCGCGTGCCCGAGCATCTCCTGTACCGCACGCAAATCACCGCTCGATTGCAACACGTGCGAAGCAAACGAATGCCGCAACATATGCGGATGCACCGACGCATCCAGCCCTGATTTTATCGCCCATTGCTTGAGCCGCAACTGCACCGCGCGCGGGCCGAGCCTGCCACCGTTGCGATTGACAAACAGCGCGGTTTCACCCTGGCTCGCGATCTCGCCGCGCGGCGCGAGCCATGCGTTTACCGCAGCCAGCGCTTGTCGCCCCACCGGCACCACGCGCGTTTTGCCGCCCTTGCCAGTAACGCGCACCGTGCCGTCGGCGCTGTCGATGTCGTCCGGCGCGAGGCTGGTCAGTTCCGACAAGCGCAGTCCCGACGAATAGAACAATTCAAACATCGCCTTGTCGCGCAGCGCGAGCGCGCTATCATCGTCCATCGCCAGCAAACGGCTGCTCTCATCGGGCGACAGCGCGTGCGGCAGGCGCTTCACGGCTTTCGGCGCGCGTATCCCCAGGCACGGGTTGGCGCCAAAGCCGCGGTCACGCGCGAGATAGCGATAGAAACCGCGCCACGCCGACAACATGCGCGCAATGGAACGGCCATCGAGCCCGCGCGCGTGCAACTGCGCGGCGTAGCGGCGTATCTGATGCACTTGCAGGGTGTCGAGCGGGCTGGCGCCGGCGAGTTGTATCAGCGCCGTGATATCGCGCGCGTAGCTCGACACGGTGTTGACCGCCAAGCGGCGCTCGTGTGTGAGATGCGCGAGAAAATCTGTCAGGTGTTGCTGGGCAGGCGTTCGCGGCGCGGGTCCACCCGAGGTCGATTCCGATGCGGTTGCCGCGGCGGTCACGCCCGCCGTCACACCAAATGCCGCGCCAGCGCCGCGGCAACAATGTCGCCCAGCCGCGACAGGAAGATGGTGCCCATTTCGGGGTAAAAGCGATGCGGATCTTCGCTCGCCAGCGCGAGCAGGCCAAACCCATCACTGTCGCGCAACCCGATGTAGGCAAATGATTTCAGCAGCGGAGCGGATTCACCGAACAATTGCGCCGTGTCTGCGGCGGCCTGCGCGCAGCAGTGCGGATGCGCAAGGCCCGCAGCAAAGGCGCGTGTCGCGTCGCTGGTCGTCTGAAATGCCGGCAGATCATCGGCCCCGCGCCACACGCGCAGCACCACGTGCGGCACGGAAAAATCTTCCCGCAGATTGAATTCCGCCGCATGCACGGCGGCGGCGATATCTTTCGCGCCCAGCAGCGCCAGCGTGATGCGATGCATCTTCTCGCCGATGGCGTCGTTGTCTTCGCCGAACTGGATGATTTCGCGCAGCTTGCCTTCGAGCTGCTTGCTTTTTTCGCGCAGCGTCAGAATCTGCCGCTCGCTGATGGGGATGGTGCGCCCGCCGTGCGGATGCGGAATATGCATCTCCGACATCATTTCGGCATATTGCTCGAAAAACTCCGGATGCTCTTTTAGATAGGCAGCTACGTCTTCTGAATTCATTATTTTCCCTGAGTGATTGGCGGTGCGCAGTTCATGGTACCGCGTGACGCTTACAAATCTATTTCGCCTTCATACACGGTGACGGCGGGCCCGGTCATCAACACCGGCTGGCCTTCACCCGCCCATGATATACCGAGGTCTCCGCCGCGCGTGGTGACGCGCACGCGCGCATCGAGCAGGCCGCGCTGGATGCCCGCCACCACCGCCGCGCACGCACCGGTGCCGCACGCCAGGGTTTCGCCCGCGCCGCGCTCATACACGCGCAGTTTGATATGGCTGCGGTCGATGATCTGCATAAAACCGGCGTTGACGCGATTGGGGAAGCACGGATGCGCTTCGATCAACGGCCCCTCGGTTTCCACCGCCGCGGCCAGAATATCGGGAACAATCTGCACCGCGTGCGGATTCCCCATGGATAAGATATTGAAATTTATGGTTTTTTTATCAATGGCCAACTCATACGTGAGCGCCCGCTGACGCACCACAAAAGGAACCAACGCCGGCTCGAATATGGGCGCGCCCATATTCACCGTAACCTCGCCGTTGGCCTCCAGCGTGGGTTCAATGGTGCCGGACAGCGTGCCCACGCGAATGCAGGTTTTTTGCGTCAGCCCTTTGTCGTGTACGTAGCGCACGAAGCAGCGCGCACCGTTGCCGCATTGCTCCACTTCGCCACCGTCGGCATTGAAGATGCGGTAGTAAAAATCGGTGTCTGCGGAGCGCGCCTTTTCCACCTGCAAGATTTGATCGCAACCCACGCCGAAATGGCGGTCGGCCAGGGCGCGCAAATGATCGGTATCCAGCGCCAGCGGCTGGCGGGTGGCATCGAGCACGACGAAGTCGTTGCCCAATCCATGCATTTTGGTGAATTTTAGACGCATTTAAATGATTTTAACGACAATAGTCACGATAATCGCGGTATATGCAGCGGTCCATCATCACCGTCATGCCACCCGCCAGCGCCCGCGCCGCCGCCAGCTCATTGACGATACCCTCTTGTATCCAAAGTCTTTTCAGGCCCAGCTTCAGGCACTCATCAACGATCTCATCAATGAACTCGGCGCTGCGAAAGACGTTCACCAGATCGATCGGCTCCGGCACTGACGCCAGGTTTGGATAAACCTTTTCGCCCAGTATCTCCTTCGCCGCCGGATGCACCGGTATCACGCGAAAGCCGAACCCCTGCATCGCCGCCGAAACGCCATAACTGGGCCGCGAGGCGTTAGGCGACAGGCCAACCACGGCGATGGTTTTCACCTCTTTGAGCATCGCGCAGCAAGCCTGCGGATCAGGATTTACAAACATGGTTTTCCCCGCTCACTCGTTCACGCCTTTAGTCATGATGTAATCGTCCATCAAAAACCCGCCGCCAATCTGCCGCACCGAGGTCTCGGCGATTTGAAACCCATGTTTATGATACGCGGCAATCGCGCTCGTGTTGTGCCGGTTCACCGCCAGCGTCAGGCGTTTGCAGCCGCACGCCATGGCGAACGCCGTCACATGCGCGATCAGTTGGCCACCATACCCCTTGCGCTGCGCGTCCGGGTGCAGATAGAGTTTGTCGATTTTCATCACACCGGGTGTGTCGGTCAAAAAATACGACGTGTAGCCCGTCATTTTCCCGTGCAGCAGCAACACGTCCCACCACAAATCATGCCGCGTGAGCTCGGTGCGAATCACCGCCTCGTCATAGCGCTCGGCCAGCATGTAGTCTATCTGCGCCACGCTGATGATGCCCGGATAGTGCGCGCGCCAGATATCGCGCGCCAACGCGCACAACGCCGGAACCTCGGCCTCCTCCAGCGCGCGGATCGACACCGGCTCAGTCATAGACACTGTGTTCCCCCGGCGGCCGCGTCTTGAAGCGCTTGTGTACCCAGTAGTACTGCTCGGGCATTTCGCGCACGCGATCTTCGATGAAGGCGTTCATGCGTCGCGTGTCGGCCGCCACGTCGCCGCTGGGATAGTTTTCCCACGCCGGATAGAAGCGCAACTCGTAGCCCTGTGCGCCGGGAAGTTGGCGGGTCACCGCCGGCACTACGACGGCGTGTGCCAGACGCGCTAGTCGTGACAAGCCGGTGATTGTGGCTGCCTGCACCCCAAAAAAAGGCACGAAAATGGAATCGCGCTCACCAAAATCCATGTCGGGCAGATAATAAAATGGCAAGCCCTCGCGTATCGCTTTCACCACGGGCCGGATGCCGTCCTGCCGCGAAAACAATAGCGGCTTGATAAACCGGGTTCTGCCGTGCAACAGCGCCTGGTCAAACACGGGGTTTTTCTGCCGGCTGTAGACGGACACCACGCGCGTATCGAGGCTGGTGCGTATGCCGCCCATGTCCAGCCCGATGAAATGCGGCGCCAGCCAGATCACCGGTTTGCCTTCGACCGCCCTCCAATGTTCCAGTCCCTCGATCCGCACCAGCTTTTGCACACGCGCCGCGGACGACCACCACAACAAGCCGTGCTCTAGCACACTGCGCGCTAGTGCATGAAAATGCGCGCGAGCGATGCGCCGCCGCTCGCCGTCGCTGCGTTCCGGAAAACAACATTTCAGGTTGGTCAGCACAACATGCCGCCGTTCGCGCGCGAGCCCATACAACAGCCATCCGGCGACACGACCGAACGGCGCCAGCACGCACAGCGGCAGCAGATGGAGCAGCCAAACAAGGCCAAGACCCAGACGCGTCACGAGGATTGCACCGGTGGTGGGGGCGCTACGCCGTCGGGCGTCTTGTAGCGGTTGTATCCCCACAGATATTGCGCGGGGCAGCGTCGCACCAACGTTTCCATCGCCCGATTCAGCGCGGCTTCGTCAAAATTTTCCGCCGCCAACTCCTCGAATCGCACCTGATAGCCTCGTCCGTCGGGCAATCGCTCCACGCCCAAGCCCACCAGCGCAGCGCCCGTGGCCTGCTGCAATTTGGTAATCAGCGTCATGGTGTAAGCGGGTCGCCCGAAAAAATCCGCCCACTTGCCCTCACCCTCGCCCGGCACCTGGTCCGGCACCAGCGCAATGGTTTCGCCGCGGTGCAAAGCGCGCAGCAACATGCGCACGCCTTTCATGTTGGCGGGCGCCACGGCGGTGCCCCAACGGCTGCGGCCCGCGATCATCAGCGGCTCCAGCCAGCGCATTTTGGGTGGCCGGTACATCACGGTCAGCGGCATTTTTTGCACCATGCACGGGGCGCCGATTTCAAATCCGCCGAGATGCGGCGTCAGCACGATGACACTCTTCCCGCGGCTACGCAGTTGTTCGATGACGTGCAGACTGTCGCAATGCACCCAGCTTTGAATGCGTGCGTCCGAGGCAAACCAGATCGCGATCAGTTCCAGCGCGCCCTTGCCGGTCTCAGCGATTACTTGCTGCACCAGTTGAGCGCACGCCTGCGCCGGACACACGCCGCTGGCCAGCAGGTTTTCCCGCAGACGGCGCGCGTAGGCGGGCGATAGCCCATAGGTCAGCCAGCCTAGCGCCGCGCCGGCGGCATGCAGCCAGGAAAGCGGCAGCCGGGCGGTGAGTCGAAACAGGGTTTGCAGCACGCTTTGTCTTATAAATTAAACACTTCCGTGCTATTCTAAGCGCTTTTTTACACTCGACGAAGCCCAAAACTACGCTTATGAGCAACTTCCTGTTTACCTCCGAATCCGTTTCCGAAGGCCATCCCGATAAAATCGCGGATGCCATTTCCGATGCCGTACTCGATGCCATTCTCGCGCAAGACAAAAACGGTCGCGTCGCCGCTGAGACGCTAACCCACACCGGCCTCGTGGTGATGGCCGGTCAGATCACCACCAGCGCGCGCGTCGATTACGCGCAAGTCGCGCGGAAGGTCATCAAGCGTATCGGCTATACCGATTCCGATATCGGCTTTGATTACAAGAGCTGCGGCGTGATGGTGGCTTACGACCAGCAATCGCCGGACATCGCGCAGGGCGTCGATGAAGGCAAGGGCCTCGATCTCGATCAAGGCGCGGGCGATCAAGGTTTGATGTTCGGCTTTGCCTGCGACGAAACGCCGCAACTGATGCCGATGCCGATTTATTACGCGCACCGTCTGATGGAGCGCCACGCTGAACTGCGTCGCGATGGCCGCCTGCCGTGGGCGCGCCCGGATGCCAAATCACAAGTGTCGGTGCAATACATCGACGGCAAACCGCATCACATCGACACCGTGGTGATTTCCACGCAGCACACCGAGGACATCTCGCACGAACCGCTGACCGAAAGCGTGATCGAGCAAATCTGCAAGCCGGTGCTACCGAAGAACATGATCACCAAGGACACCAAGTATCTGATCAACCCCACCGGCCGTTTCGTCATCGGCGGCCCGCAAGGCGACACCGGCTTGACCGGTCGCAAGATCATCGTTGACACCTACGGCGGCTATTCACGCCACGGCGGCGGTGCGTTCTCCGGCAAAGACCCATCGAAGGTTGATCGTTCGGCTGCGTATGCCGCACGTTACGTGGCAAAAAACATTGTTGCCGCCGGGTTGGCGAGCAAGTGCGAAATTCAGGTGGCTTACGCCATCGGTGTTGCGCGTCCGGTCAGCGTACTGGTTGAAACCTTCGGCACCGGTAAAATCTCCGACGAGAAAATCGCCGCGCTGGTCGAGAAACATTTCGACCTGCGTCCGAAGGGCATCATTCAATCACTCAACCTGCTGCGGCCCATCTACGAGAAAACCGCCGCGCATGGGCACTTCGGGCGGGATGAACCGGAGTTCACTTGGGAAGCTACCGACAAAGTGGCTGCGCTGAAAGCCGACGCCGGTATCTGATAAGTTCGTCCGTGATCCAGGGGCCGCACAAGCGGCCCCTTTTTATTTGTGGCCGACGCCGCTCAATCGATATTTACGCCGGCCGGAAGCACGATCTTCGCAAAACGAACGGGGTCGACTTGCAATAGCGAGACAAATTCCTCAGGCGTGCCCGGCTTCGCGCTCGCACCCAATGCGGTGAATAGCTCGCGCACCAACTCGGCATTCAGACAGGTAATCGCGCCGGACAGCGTTGCGCCGGGGACAACTAACCCCGCCCAGTGGGTCATCATCAGGCCTGCCATTTAGCTGCCAGCTACTTCCAGCGGGCGCTTACGAATTCATCATCGTCGAATTCGTCGTCGTCTTCGTCCGGCAGATCATCCGGTTCGTTGAATTCGCACCACAGCGGAAAAGCGCTTGTGCGCGTATCGGGCATGTCCGAGATTTGCGTTTGCATGGCATGCACACTGTAGCGGCGCTTTGTTACAGCGCGATGTCACGCCACTCCGATGGGTTCAACCCCCGCACCCGAAAGCCGGACAGGTGTTGCATTACCGCTGCTCGCTGATACCGAATGCTTGGCGATGGTCATATGGTTGCAACATTTCCCGGACACAATTAGACCAAATAGATCGGCGCTCCATTCTTCAACTGTCATGAATTTTCGCTGTCGCTTGGAGACAAGGCGGCGAACACGCAGAGACGGATGCTGAATTCCGCGCAGCCTGTCGCCGCACCTCCGTTCACAATCCCTTTGGCCTAAAAAGGAGAATATCGCATGTCGCTCTCAAACGTGGATCTGTCCAGCTATGTCCTGATCGGGCAATACGACCTGCCCGAACCCACGCGCACCTCTGCGCCCGTCAACAGCCTGCTGGCGCAGGAGGTCTCCGCGGTGACTTACAACTGGAACACCGACACGCTGTTCGTCGTCGGTGACGGCGGCACATCGATTGTTCAGGTGACCAAGACAGGGGAACTGATTAGTTCGATGACCTTGGCTGTCGGCAGCAGCCCGCAAGGAACGGAGTTCTTCGACCCGGAAGGGTTGACCTATATCGGCAACGGCCAGTTTGTGATGGTCGAAGAGCGGGATCGCCAAGCGGTCTTGTTCACCTACGAAGCCGGCGGCACGCTAACCCGAAGTGCCACGCTCACCGTTGATCTCGGTACATTCGTGCAAAACATAGGCATCGAAGGCATTTCCTATGACCCGTTGAGCGGCGGATTCATCGCCGTCAAAGAGACGCTACCTGAAGGAATCTTTCAAACGTCCATCAATTTTGCCGCAGGCACTGCAACCAATGGATCGCCCACAACCGAGAACTCGGTCAACCTTTTCAACCCGACCCTGCTGAACTTGTCGGACTTTGCCGATGTATTCGCGCTGTCGAATCTGGCGACACTGAGCGGGCAGGCCGATTACAGCCACCTGCTGGTGTTGAGTCAGGAATCGGGGACGATTGTCAATGTTGACCGCTCCGGCGTCATCTACAGTTCACTGTCGATAGTGCCTCCGCCGGGTAATCCGTTGACGGTTCCCGCGCAGCAGCATGAAGGGCTGACCATGGACAGCAATGGTTACCTGTATGTAGTCAGCGAAAATGGCGGTGGCGATTTTGATCACCCGCAAATGTGGGTATACGCGCCGTCGACGGTACCGAATCAAGCGCCCACTGCGCTTGCGCTGACCAATCAGATCAATACGATCGCGGAGAACATCAGCACGGCCACGCGGCTCAAGGTGGCGGACGTTGCGATCAGCGATGACGGACTCGGCAAAAATAATCTGACGGTATCGGGAACTGACGCCGCCTTCTTTGAAGTTGACCGCAATGGCTTGTACATCAAGGCCGGCACCGTCCTCGATTTTGAGACCAGGACCGGCTACAGCGTCATCGTCAATGTCGATGTCGATGATCCGGCGCTGGGCGGCACCCCGGATGCGACCGCGAACTTTGTGTTCACGCTAACCGACGTGGCGGTAGAAACGCCGCCCGTGCCCACGCTCATCATCTCCGAGGTCGCCCCTTGGTCCAGCGGCAACAGTCCGATCGGCGCTGACTGGTTCGAGATCACCAACACCGGCCAGACCGCCGTGAACATTAGCGGCTGGAAGATGGACGACAACTCGAACGCCTTCGGCTCGGCGGTAACCTTGAAC